>JAFYJX010000028.1 GCA_017537905.1 Clostridiales bacterium
AGTTAGGTGACGGAGATTCTGTATGGAGCCTGTCCAAAGACGGAACAGTTTACGGATTCCTGATCTTTACATTTAAAGAAAACAGCATGGCAAAGACTATCGTCATATGTGAATCAGTAGTAGCAATTTGTTTTATTACTTCCGTAATATTTTTTATATACATAGACCGCAAAGTCATCATGCCGTTTAACAGGCTTTCTGATTATCCGGAACGCATAGCCAAAAATGAGAATGCCGATGCGCTCCCCGAATCGAAAGATAAGTATTTCGGAAAATACATATGGGGAATGAACATGCTCCGAGACCGTTTGTCGGGAGATACCAGAAAACTCCGCCAACTTGAAAAAGAACAGCTGACACTCGTATCCACGATCGCTCACGGTATCAAGACGCCGGTTGCAAACATCAAGCCCTATTCCGAAGCTATCAAGAGCGGCCTTTACAGGGACGACGGCGTTCCTGATAAGAAGGATGCGGAAGTCGCAGATAAGATAACCAAGAACGCCGACGACATAACTGATCTGGTCAAAGAACTTCTGGAGAGTGCTTCAAAGGGCGTTGTTGTTTTCGAGCCCAAGATAGAATCGTTCTACCTTACTGAGATAGAAGATTTTATCAAGCGTGAGTACGATAACCGCCTTAATGTTCTAAGGATTCCTTATAAGATCGATATGAAGAGCCGTGTCATGATCACTTCTGATAAAGAAGGCATTACCCGCATCCTCGTCCAGCTTCTTGATAATGCGATCAAATACAGCGACGGCCGCGGCATTACCGTAACAATAGATAAGAATGAAGACGGATATATCTTCTCGGTAAAAGATACAGGCAGCCGCATACCTGACAGCGAGATGCCATATGTGTTTAACAGTTTCTGGCGCGGTTCCAATGCCGGCGACGTCGAAGGCAACGGCCTTGGCCTTTATGAAGCCCAGTTTATAGCAAGAAAACTCGGCGGAGACATAGCCGTACGCTATCTCGAAGATACTGAAGAGACGGAGTTTGAAGTTTTTTTGCCGCTTTAAGGATTTTTTAATAGTTTAGTTTCAGAATAGTGCTCGTAAACGGAATAACGGAGGAAAATTATGAGCACTGTTATAGAAACAAAAGATCTTTGTAAGACTTATATCGTCAACAAACAAAGTAATAACGTATTGCAGAACGTGAACTTCTCGGTCGAGGAGGGAGAGTTCGTTACGGTCATGGGACCTTCAGGTTCAGGTAAATCCACACTGCTATATACAGTCAGCGGAATGGACAATGTAACTGCGGGAAGCGTCTTCTTTGACGGCGAAGAGATCACTGCAATGAAGGACAAGCAGCTCGTCAGCTTAAGGCTCCTTAAAATGGGCTTTGTCTTCCAGCAGATGTACATGATGAAGAAACTCAGCATTATCGATAACATCGTTCTTCCCGGCTTCCAGGCGAAGATAAGGCCCAGGGAAGAGGTCAGGAAAGACGCTGAGGATCTGATGAGAAAGCTTGGAATCATTGATGAAGCGGACCGTGAGATCACTGAAGTCTCAGGCGGCCAGCTGCAGAGGGCATGCCTTTGCAGAGCGCTTATTAATCACCCTAAGGTAATATTTGCAGACGAGCCCACAGGCGCGCTTAATTCAAAGGCTTCAAACGAAGTAATGGAAAGGCTTCTTGAGGCCAACCGCATGGGAACAACGATCCTTATGGTTACACACAGCGAGAGGGTCGCATCGATCTCCGACAGGATCATTTATCTCATGGACGGAAATATCCAGGGCGAACTTAACCTGGGAAAAATGGACGGAGAAGATCTCTCCGGAAGAGAGCGCAAAGTAAGAAACTGGTTGGGAGAGATGGGCTGGTAATATGTATTTTAGAATGCTGAAAAGGGATATTAAGGATAAACCGGGTCTTAATATCGTTACTTTTATATTCATGGTTGCTGCCGTTACTTTTATGGTAATCGGTTCAACAATGATATACGCTTTGTTTGCCGGCGAGAAGAGGACTTATGCGAAATGTAATTCTTCTGATGTATATTTCAGACTTGATCGAAGCATATCTGAAAAGGAAGGTCTGATTGAGAACTTCTCGAAAGACTTAAAAGAAATTCCTGCTATCAATGATTGTGTTTATGATGAGGCTGTAGTTTTAGGTTTCACCGGCATTAAGCTTATCGGAGAAAACATTACGGAACATGTTCATTATTCTTCATATGAGATAATTACTGATATTCCGGATAAATATGACGTTCCGATCGATTTTAATAACGATTATTTTGAAGTTCCTGACGGATGTATTGCTGTCTCACAGACATTAAGCAACAGATTCGGTATCAAAGAGGGCGAAAAAGTTCGTCTGACTACGCAAATAGGAAATGTGTATGAATTCACTGTAAGCACGATCTATAAGAATCCTTCGGTTACCCAGGTGGATCACATGTATCTGTCTGACCGTGATAAAGAATTATTCTATTCGGAATGCCCGCTTAAGTATGATTTCTTTATCTGCACGGTTCATCCCGGAATCGAAGACTACATCACCACATTAAGGGATTCTTGTACAGAACTCATGCTCGGATATGAGGACTACCATGCAGACGGTTATGCATCACGTGTGCTTTTCTTAAATAATGACGGACTTTTTGCGATCATAGTAACTTGCGCAATGCTTGTTGTAGCTGTTGCGATAATGGCGATGACGATGATAACCATTGATTTCAGTCTTAAGTCTGCGATTAAAAGAGAAGAACGTGAGATCGGCATGATGAAGGCAATAGGCGTGTGGTCTTTGTCTTATAAGACATTGTTCATAGTCAAGTATCTCTTCTTCGCTGTATTGGGCGGCATCATAGGACTGCCCGCGGGATTCCTGTTAAGCAAGCTTTTGTTTAACAAGTTCGTAATGCACATCATGTATCCTGACGTAAAGATGATGATCATAATCGGTGCCATAGCGAGCCTTGCAACGATCTTTGTTATTGCACTCTTCAGCTTTTTCGCGCTCAGGAGAATGAATAAGATCAGTGTCATCGATGCTATTCACGGCGAGAACAGAGGCGAGAGATTCAGCGCGATTCCAGGACCTTCGCTTAACAAAAAGAAGCATATGTCTGTTCCGTTGTTCCTTGCGGTCAGTGATATCTTAAGAGGTTTTAAGAGATACATTCTTCTTATTCTCGCGTATGTATTAGGCATTTGTGTGGTCATGTTTATAGTAAGACTTGATGATACGCTCATGAGTACAAGTTACGCGAATACATACTTCCAGCAGGGACAGATGGACTTTTTGATCACGATCTCTGATGACTATTATTCAAAGCTGATAAGAGGCCAGGGAAGCTTTAAGGGCGCAGTGGATGTTATCAATTCTGATTTCGAAAAAAATGATATTCCTGCCCATATAATGGTCAACGAGTATGGCAACGGAATTATGAGATTTAAGGATAAGGAGACTGTTTGCCAATTCACGTGGCGTGAAGCGCCTTCGTCAGGAATGAAGTTTCTTGAGGGTAACGCGCCGAAGCTTAAGAACGAAGTGGCAATCGGTTACTATTCAGCGCAAGAAAAGGGAATCAATATAGGTGATACTATTTCTTTGGAATACGACAAGTATGAAGATGACCATGTTTCTTTCCACAAAGTAACAGAAGAATTTATCGTTACCGCATATGTAGACAGGTTCGGAAATAATACTCCGGTGATTATCATGGGTGATGATTTCGAAGGCTCGATTGTTGTATACGGTGATTACTACAGCTGCACAATAGACGCGCCCGTATCACAGCATAATGCAATAATCGAAAAGATGCAGGCACTTTATCCGGACGGTGAAGTTACGATCCTTCACAATAATGAGATCATGCCGCATTACCTTGTAGGTTATCAGCAGATGTTTAATCTGATAATACTCATTGTATCTTTGGTTTGTGCAGTGGTATTGATACTCCTGACTTCGCTCTATGAAAACATCTTTATCGATGAGGAGACGGCTGACATTGCCCTTCTCAAGAGCATGGGCTTTAACAGAGGCGTTATACGTGCATGGCACTTCTTCAGACTGATGTTATTGTCGGCTTTCTCGCTCCTGCTCACATATGTTTTCATGGCAACTGCAGGAAACTTCCTTATCGGAAATCTGTTCAAGAGCATCATGAAAGCCGGAGATTTCAATCTCAAAGTGCTGCCCTTAAGCAACTTTGTGATCATTCCTTTAGCTGTTCTTACAGGATTGGCTTTGGTCACCTATCTGATGACGAGGATCACAAACAAGATCCAGATCTGGAAAGTGAGAAATGAATAATGAAAAAGATATATAGATTAACATCAATGTTTTTACTTGCAGCTGTGCTTGTATCCGGCTGTGGCAATAAAGCCGCTGTTGAAGTTAATGGCGTTGCGGATATGAAGCCGGTTGACTCATATCTGACCAAAGAGGTCCGTGAGTATAAGGATGAAGGGACTGTAGAAACTCCCGTATCAACTTTATCTTCTGAAGACGGCCTTTGCGTGATCAAGGTAATGCCAAGCTATTACGATGTTACTTTGGATTACGAGAAAGGTGACAGGGCGAGCGTTGGAAAAGCATACGGTTCTTTGATCAGAGAGCAGATGCCTGATTATATCGACATCATGGAACCTTATATTTACGAGAATATAAGAATGGCATACAACGGAAATTATACAGAAGCTGCAGTTGAAATGAGGGAGAAGATCCTTTTCGAATCATGGCGTCCCGAATACAGGGAAGAGATCGCAGCTTTCGCTGAGGGTATCTCGGGCGGAGTTCACGGTATCACTGAAGACGGAATACTGAGTTACGAAGAAGCTGTCCTCGCCCAGATGATACCTGATGCTCTGCGTCCCACATGCTGCAGCGCGCTTTCACTGTGGGGAAGCAAGACTGCTACAGGCGACAGGATCACACTTCGAAACCTTGAGTGGAATTTAGGCTCTGACAACCAGATGGGAAAGATCCACGCGGTAACTCACATGAAGAACGGCGACAGGTCTCTTACTGCGATCTCTGTGCTGGGACTTCTGGATATCATTTCCGGAATCAACGATGACGGTGTTTTCTCGGCGATCCTTGATGTCGGTTCCGTGCAGAATGAAGCATATGTATGCGAGGGCAGGAAATGCTATACGATGGAATTAAGGTTCGCGCTTGAAGAGTATTCCTCTGCCCGTGATCTGGGAGAGTTCATGGTGCGTGAGAGCGGTAATTACACCTGGTGCCATAACCTTATTATTTCGGATGCAAACGATTCGTTCTGCGCTGAAGACTGTGTGAGCCAGGTGGCCCAGAGCGGACATGGAAAATCGATCCTCCGTGACTGCAACACGCCAATCTTTGAAGGCCTGTCATGGGACAGTCCCGATTCACTTTGCGTAGTGAATTCATTTGCTTCACAGGGCAATCAGGACGGATTCAGCGGCTCTGGTTCAAACATCGTAAGATTTGCAAAATATAACGAATGGGTAAAGGCCAAAGATAAGTTCTCACCAAAGGACGTTAAGGAACTCATAACCCAGGAAACCGTTAACCAGTATGCTGTTCAGAATGTCCATGGCGCAGGAAGCGCCCAGCTGATCCTGATCGACTACCACACGGGTTCAGTCCAGGTCGCATTCTCCGGCCCTGACGGAGTTTCGGACAAACCTGATTTCATTGAGGTGGACGTGATAAAAAGATAAGGTTTGTACAATTAAGGTCCTCAATTTTTTGGTATAATTTCAAAGTGACTCCCGGTGGGATTCGCGAAGATACCAAGTAGAAATCATTTTCGAAAAGAGGACCTTATGTACAACTTATTTATCAACACGGGCAAGGAACTTGGCCACATCAATCCTGAGATCCAGGGACATTTCTCCGAGCATCTCGGAAGATGCATATATGAAGGCGTTTATGTCGGTGAAAATTCCGATATTCCCAATACAAACGGTATGCGTAACGATGTCGTAGAGGCATTGAAAGAGATGAAGATCCCTGTTCTGCGCTGGCCGGGCGGATGCTTTGCTGACGAATATCACTGGAAGGACGGCATCGGTCCCAAGGAATCCCGTAAGAAGATGATCAACACCAACTGGGGCGGCGTTACCGAGGACAACAGCTTCGGTACCCACGAGTTCATGGAACTCGCAGAGCAGCTCGGTTGTAAGACGTATGTCAACGGCAACATCGGAAGCGGCACTGTCCGTGAGATGAGCGAATGGGTCGAGTACATGACCTTTGACGGCGTATCCCCGATGGCTGACCTCAGAAGAGCCAACGGCAGGGAGAAGCCCTGGACTGTCGACTATTTCGCAGTCGGCAACGAGACTTGGGGATGCGGCGGAAACATGGTTCCCGAGTACTACGCAAACCTCTATAAGCACTATCAGACTTTTGTTAAGCAGTATAATCCCGACAAGAAGATCAAGAAGCTTGCGGTAGGTCCTACGGATAAGGACTACAACTGGACTGAGACGATGCTCCGTGAGTGCTTCAGACAGCAGGGAACGTTCCCTCAGAACTTCGGTTATATGGACGGTCTTACGCTCCACTATTACACGCTTCCTTACGATTGGGATCACAAGGGTTCTGCAACGAAGTTCAACGACAAAGAGTGGTACATGACTCTTGCCAAGACATTTGCAATGGAAGAGTTCATCGAGAAGCATTCAGCCATCATGGACAGATACGATCCTGACTGCAGGATCGGCCTCATGGTTGACGAGTGGGGCACATGGTATGACGTTGAGGAAGGCACGAATCCGGGGTTCCTTTATCAGCAGAATACTATCCGTGACGCCCTCATCGCATGCATCAACCTCAACATCTTCAACAAGCACTGCAAGCGTGTAAAGATGGCTAACATCGCGCAGCTCGTAAACGTTCTTCAGGCAGTGATCCTTACTGAAGGCGACAAGATGGTTAAGACCCCTACATACTATGTATTTAAGATGTTCAGCTGCCATCAGGACGGCGAGCTCCTGGAAAGCTCACTTAACAGCTCGAAGATCGGTCTTGAGGACCAGTACATGGTTCCCAATCTCCACGAGTCAGTATCTAGGGGCAAGGACGGTAAGATCCACATCACATTGGGTAACCTCTCCTGCACAGACGCTTACGATGTATCAAGCAGTCTCATGGGCGAGAAGATCAAGTCTGTTAAGGCTACTGTTCTTGCAGGCAAGATGGACGATTACAATACTTTCGAGGAGCCTAACGTTGTTTTCGAGAAGGCTTTCGACGACATAAGCTTTGAAGGCGATAAGATCACATTTAAGATCCCCGCTTCAAGCGTTATGCATATCGAAGTAGAGATCTAAAGATGCCGAAGCCCTGCACGCGCTGCCTTCTGAAGGATTACAGCAAGGAAGTCTATGAAAAGCTGATAGTAGAAGGCTTAAAGGCCCTTCCTGCTGAAGACCTTACGACGGAAGATGTTACGGCGGAAAGGCTTGGCGTCTGCAAGAATTGCGAAAAGATAAACCAGGGCACGTGTCTTGCCTGCGGCTGCTATGTAGAGATCAGGGCGGCGCTGAAGGCGGGCAGGTGCCCTTATAACAAATGGTAGTGGTATAGTAAGGACGGTAAGGGAGATATTCTTATGAAAAAAGGCGTTATTTTCGATATGGACGGCACAGTCTGGGATTCATCCGAGAATGTAGCCAGGGCATGGACTGTCAAGGTTCAGGAAGCCGGATTTACCGACAAGATAATCACCCGTGAAGACATCCAGAGAAACATGGGTAAGCCCATGGACGCTATCGCAGATGACCTTTTCACATATACAGAGAAGGGTCCTGAGAGAGACAAGCTCCGCTTCGCCTGCGAGGACTATGAGAATGAATACTTAAGAGAGAACGGCGGCATCCTCTACGACGGCGTTTTGGATACCTGGGCCGAGCTTAAGGAACTTGGCTATCACATCTATATCGTAAGCAACTGCCAGGCAGGATATATCGAAGCGTTCTTAGAGTTCTACGACATCCCTTACGGCACTCCTGAAGATCTTGTTGAAGATATCGAGTGCTATGGAAATAACTTCCTGCAGAAGGATGAGAACATTAAGCTTTTGGCTCAGCGCAACGGGCTTACCGAAGCCTGCTATGTAGGCGACATCCAGAGCGATTACGACGCGACCGCAAAGGCAGGGTTCCCTTTTATCCACGCTAAATACGGATTCGGTACCATCAACACCGAAGTCCCCGTTATAAACAGTTTTGACGAACTTACAAAAGTCGTACCTGAAGTAATCGGATAACAAGAAAGAGAGGTCAACATTATGCCCAAAGACGAAATCTCCATACCTCCTATCCTTAAGATCGAGAGAGGCGTAACTGCCAACATCGGCGAATACTTAAAAGATGCAGGCTTTACGCAGGTTGTAATCCTCTTCGGTAACGGTCTTACATCAATGTTCGGCGATACCGTTTTTGCTTCGTTCGAGAAGGCCGGCGTCAAGGTGCTTCACCATCAGGAAATGGATACCGTTGACTTCAACGACATAACCGAGCTCGCTTTCAGTCTTCCGAATAAGACTCAGGCGGTCATCGGCATGGGCGGCGGCAAGGTAATCGATGCGGCTAAATACATCGGTTATGTCCTTCGCATTCCTTTTATCAGCGTTCCTACGAGCTCTTCATCTGACGGGTTCTCGAGTTCATCTGCGTCACTCATCGTTGACGGACACAGAAAATCCCTGCCTGCTAAGATGGCTTACGGCATCCTCGTTGATACCGATGTCATCAAGAGCGCGCCTGTGAGATTCCTTTATTCCGGCGTAGGCGACATGGTCGCCAAGATATCTTCCACATACGACTGGCAGCACGAGGAAGACATGGGCTACGACGAGGTCAATGACTTCGCCTTCATGATTGCCAAGAAGGCTGCAAATTCATTTGTAAGAACGCCTTTCGAATCCATTGAAGAAGATCTCTTCCTGAAAGAACTCCTGGACTCACTTGCAATGAGCGGCGTTGCAAACGAGATTGCAGGATCTAGTGCTCCTACGAGCGGCAGCGAACATCTGATCTCACACGCTCTGGATTCATTCTTGGAACGCCCTCAGCTTCACGGCATCCAGGTTGGCATCGCAACCTACATCATGTGCAAGATCTGTGATCACCGCTGGAAGAGAGTGGATAATATCTTCACCAAGACCGGTTTCTGGGACTATTGCGCAACACTCGATCTGAAGGCCGAAGACTACAGCAAGGCTATCGACATGGCGCCTTCCATTAAGCCTCACCGTCACACATATCTTCACGAGGAGAAGTACAGGGAACTTGCAAAAGCGCTCCTTACAACTGACGATAAGCTTAAAGCAATACTGAAATGAGACTTGCGACATTATCCGAGAAAGAAATAATCGTTACTCTTATAGCGCTTGCGCTTCTTCTTTTGTTTGCGTTCTGCTTCGGAACGCTGATGGAAAAGATAAAGGGACCGCGTGTTGTCGGCGAGATATTAGGCGGAATGATACTCGGAGGTTCGTGTCTGTTCCTTCTGCTTCCGGCTTTGTCGGAACAGGTATTTTTCGCATATCCTGAAGAAGGAAAAGTCCTTAATATCTTCTATCAGCTGGGCCTTGTTTTTCTTATGTTCCTGTCAGGATATAACACCGATATCAAAGTCGATAAGACCAATGCGAAAACGATAAGTCTCGTTTTTGCCGGTGCTACTATTCTGCCAATGGCAGGAAGCATTCCTTTCTTCGGATTGTTCAAGGAGTACTTCATTGGAAGCATCAACAATGAGTTCGCTTATTGCCTTGTTTTTGCGATCGGTGTAGCGATTTCATCGATCCCAGTCATATCTAAGATCTTCTTTGATATGGGCATAATGAACACAAAGTTCTCGAACACTGTTCTGACCGTATCGACATTCCAGGATCTTGTTCTCTGGATACTCCTTAATGTAGCAACGAGGATCGCTCAGTCGGGCGAGATCAAGCTCGTCGAAATGATCGTTATTGTTCTTGTTACCATAGGAATATTCGTAGCGATTGCGCTTATTTCCAAATTCATTAAGCAGATCAAGCGTGAGTGGAAACCGGTAACATTCTATTCTCTGAGCTTTGTCCTGCTGCTCCTCACATGCGGACTCCTTTATATGCTTGGCATCAACATCATGTATTCTGCATTTGTTGTCGGATATCTGATCAAGGCGGTATTCGGAACCGAAGAGACCGTTAAGTCGCGAATGCATTCCTTGGAGCACATTGCGTTCTCGTTCTTTATCCCGATCTATTTCGCGCTTGTCGGAATTCAGCTTAATGTAGTACATGATTTCTCGATAACAAGATTTCTGTTATTCTTCGCGATTGCGTTTGGATTGGAGTTTATCGGAACATGGCTGCTCTTGCTGCCGTCAGGCCTTAAGATGAGCACCAGACTTAACTTCGCGATAACCATGAATGCCAGGGGCGGCCCGGGCATCGTTCTTGCGACTGTAGCATATTCTTATAACATCATCAGCCTGGAGTTCTTTACGGTGCTTATTCTCACAACGATGCTGTCTTCCATGATCGCAGGCTATTACTTAAGACTCCAGCAGAAAAAAGACGCTAAAATCTTTAATGAGTTATAATCTTAACTGACTTTATATTTGGGGATCACTATTTTTCATGGGAGGAATAGATTATGGCTGATCATTATTCGGATTATCTTAAAAAGGCTGTCTCGGTTCAGGATCTTGTTTTCGACAAGGTTTCCGAGAGCGACAAAGACGTGATCAAGAGGATTAAAAAAGAGCATATCAAGTCTAATATGCTGTTCATCATTATCCTCAGTATCGCTACTCTGGCGTGCCTGTGGTATTTCATCAATTTCTGTTTTCTGCCGAATGACAGTTTTGTTTATCAGGCAGTTACCCAGAGCTGTTTCGGAGCTGCGATCGTCATCATGGGCTATTTCATTTTCGGCTTTTTCTGCGGTATCAAGGAGATCAGAAGAGGCGTCGTGCTGGCATCTTCCAGAGAACAGGAGAACAAAGACGGAAGAAATTCCTCTTATCAATTCGTTATGGATATCTACATGGAAGATAGAGACGAGGCACTTATGAGCTATACCGTTGATAAGGAAGTCTCACAGCGTGTCCAGCCCGGCGACGGTGTAATTATCGCCAAGTGCGGCCGCGCGGTAAAAGTTTTCGAAGATCCTGACAGAAAAGGTGTCATGGACGTTAGCAGGATTAAATCAGGAATCAATTAACGGAGATAAATATGGATATAACATATCGCAAACTAGGCTTGGGCGACCTTGATACGTTCATATCAATGCGCATCACGCAGTTAAGAGAAGAGGGCGCGACGGAAGACATCGATCTCGTGCCCGCGCTTAAGGATTACTACAACCGCCATTTATCAGACGGCACTTTCGTATCCTGGTTAGCATTAGACGGCGGAAAGATCATCGGCACGAGCGGCATGTCCTTTGTCGAGAAACCGCCCTATTTCAGCTGCCCTACGGGAAGGATCGGGCTTCTGTCCAGCATGTTCACGGACCCTTCATACAGGCGCATGGGAATAGCGAGAGAACTTCTACACAGGGTCGTTGAGGAAGCGAGAAATTACGGCTGCGGATGCGTGCAGATCACGGCATCCGACATGGGCGTTAAGTTATATACTGCATATGGTTTTAAGCACAACGGAAACTTCATGCAGTTTAATTTTTAAGGTGAGATATGCTGATAAAAAGAGTAGAAGAAGTAAACGATAAGATCGGTGAATTCATCAATAAGGAATTCACTATATATGGTGAGCAGAATGAGGTCGTGCTTAACTACGATGAGTTCTGTTTTGTCGCAGAAGACGGTGATAAGATCATCGGTGTCATTACCGGCCGCGCTTACTATAATGAGGTCCACATAGGCGACCTGATCGTCGATAAGACCATAAGGAGATCCGGCATCGGCAGCAAGCTCGTTCATGCAGTTGAAGATTGTTATAAGGGCAAGGGTTACGAGAAGATAACTCTCACGACATTCGGTTTCCAGGCACCTGAATTCTACAAGAAATTAGGCTATGAGACTGAGTTCGTGCGTGAGGATAATGACCCGAAATTAAGCAAGTATTTTCTGATGAAGAAACTATGATCATATGAACCAAGAAGAATACCTGAAGCTTATAGATGACACTATCTCAAACGGCAGATACAAGGCCGACTGGGATTCTTTGTCAGGACATAAGATCCCTGACTGGTATTACCATGATAAGTTCGGCATCTTCATTCACTGGGGCATCTACAGCGTTCCTGCATATGCCTGTGAATGGTATCCGCGCTGGATGTACAACCCCGGTTCGCGCGAGTACGAATACCATAAAAAGAACTTCGGTGATCCTTCCGTGTTCGGATATAAGGATTTCATCCCGATGTTCAAGGGCGAGAAGTTCGATGCTGACAAGTGGGTGGAGCTATTTGCCAAAGCCGGTGCCAGATTCATTATGCCTGTGTGCGAGCACCACGACGGCTTTGCTATGTACGATACTTCTTTCAACCGCTGGAACGCAGCGAAAATGGGACCTGGCACAGATGTCGCTCTCGATATAAAGCGCGCCTGCGAGAAGTTTGGCGTTGAGTTCTGCGCTTCGTCTCACAGGGCTGAGCACTACTTCTTCATGAACATGGGAAGGTCCATTGACAGTGACGTTAACGACGAAGAGTATAGGGATTTCTACGGGCCGGCTTATCTGTGCCCGGAGTTAGCTGACGTCAAGGTTTTCGATACGATTGCTGATGCCAATACGATCGGACCTGACGAAGAATGGCTTACTGACTGGCTTGTAAGAACGTGCGAAATGGTAGACCGCTTAAAGCCGTCGATTTTGTATTTCGACACCTGGATTCATAATGTTGCTTTTAAGCCTTATCTCAAAAAGCTCTGCGCATACTACTATAACCGCGCGGAAGAATGGGGAAAGGATGTTACTATCAACTATAAGCATGAATCGTTCCCCCGTGGAGTTGCAACCTTTGATGTCGAGCGCGGCGCTCTGACCGGCATATCACCCGAACCGTGGCAGACCGATACTGCGATCGGAAAACTGTCGTGGGGATATATAAAAGATAATGAATTCAAGCCTGCAAGGCAGATAATCTGCGACCTCGTTGATATCGTGAGCAAGAACGGAATGCTGCTCCTTAATGTCGGTCCTAAACCTGACGGTACGATAACTGCTGAGGAGACGGCTGTTTTAGAAGAGATCGGCGAGTGGCTGAAAGTAAACGGCGAAGGCATTTACGGTACTGTCCCGTGGAAGCAGTTTGGCGAAGGCGAAGTTAATAATGCTGCCGGTTCGTTTATGGATAACGACGAGAAGGACTTTACATGCCGCGATTACAGGTTCACTTCGAAGGACGGCTGTCTTTACGCATTCTGTATGAAGCCTGAATCTGCTGAGTTCTGCATAAGATCACTTGAGACATCTGAAATCGATTCTGTTGATGTGCTGGGTGATCAATCAGTCGTAGAGTTTTCGCGCGGCGAAAAAGGACTTAAGATCGTTATCGACAAGGCACCCATATCTGATAAACCGATCTGTTTTAAGATCGGGTTTGCTCTTGGCGTATAAATGTGCGACTATATCAGGCGATAAAAGAAAGGGAGAACTATCGTGACCAAAGTACTCGTCGGAATGTCAGGTGGCGTAGACAGCGCTGTTGCTGCATATCTGCTGAAGCAGCAGGGCTATGAAGTCATTGGCGTAACGCTCCGCGTCTGGGGCTCTGACGAAGACGGCGACAGCAGATGCTGCGAGATAGACGAAGCCCGCCACATCAGCGAACTTCTCGGCATCAAATACCATCCGCACAATGTCACATCCCTGTTCAGGGAAAATGTGATCAATCCCTTTATTGAAGCATATCTCGAGGGCCAGACGCCGAACCCCTGCATCGAGTGCAACAGATACGTTAAGTGGGGCAAGCTCATAGAACTGGCTGATATTTTCGGCGCCGACTATGTGGCTACAGGCCACTACGCATTCATCGAAAAGCTCCCCAACGGCAGATACACGGTCCGCAAGGCTTCCCATATCGGCAAGGACCAGACATACATGCTTTATAAGCTTACACAAGAGCAGCTCGCGCGCACGCTGATGCCTCTTGGAAAGTATACCAAGGACGAAGTCCGCGCTATTGCCGAGCAGGCAGGGCTCCCCTGTGCGCACAAGGAAGAATCCCAGGAGATCTGCTTTGTAACTGAAGGCCGTTATACGGATTTCATAAGTGAGAATACTGATAAGACATTGCCAGGTGAAGGTAACTTCGTTGATCCGGATGGCAACGTTCTCGGTAAGCACAAGGGCATTCACCAGTATACGGTCGGCCAGCGAAAGGGCTTGGGCATCGCTCTGGGTTATCCTGCATTTGTCACCAGGATCGATCCCGTAAATAACACTGTAGTCCTCGGCACAGAAGATGACCTGCTGGTTGATACTTTCAACTGCCGTTCCGTTAATTTCTTAAGTATTCCGCAGCCCGCTGTTGGTGATACTGTCCGCTGTCTTGCAAAAGCGCGTTACCACCAGACAGAGCGCCCCGCCACGATCGAAGTCGTAGGTGAGGGGCTTGTTAAAGTTACTCTGGATGAAGCCGTCAAAGGCGTATCACCCGGCCAGTCCGCTGTATTCTATGACGATAACGGCTGCGTAGTAGGCGGCGGAATAATCGTTAGATCTTAAGTGCAAAAATCCAGAAAAAGTTCCGACTATACCGGACAATTATCTGGATTTTTATTGTTTTATCCCAATTTTTCCAGAAAAAAGTCCGACCTGGCCGGAACTTTTTCCGGACTTTTTAAGATGGGTCGCGAGCAAGAAGTCTGTTCGGCAAATGTTCGGTATAGCCGAACAAAAATCGTAAAAATAACGCAGGATAGGTGGTTTTGTTACTGCATTTGTTCGGCATAGCCGAAAAAAAGCCGAACAAAGGTTAGCAATTCCTTAAAAACATGTTCCGAACACCCTCAAACGCCCATTTGCCACACCTTTGCCCAAAATTAGTTTGACTATCAAAGCAAATTCATCGTAATATGCGGCTAAGTAGACAGAAACTCAAAAGTATCAGGCTAAATAATATATTTATAATTTGGCTCAAATAAATTTTATGGTACGATATGCGAGGAGGATGTTATGCTTAAGATCATTGGGATGATGTATGTTACCCTCGTGCCGACGATTCTCGCAGGGGTAATGGTAATGTTGTGGTGCAAGCTGCCTATTTTAAAGGCGATAGCAAGACCAATAGATTTCGGTAAGAATTTCGTTGACGGTAAGAGGCTTTTCGGTGATAACAAGACCTGGAAAGGCATGCTCGGATATATTATTTTTAATACGATCTTTTCAGTCCTGTGGGGATTTGCCTGCACGGGCGGCGCGCTTAAGGACTTAAACTTCTTCTATCAGTATCACGAGAATACGATCCCTTTTAATCTTCTCATCGGTGTCCTTCTGGGACTCGGTTATTCGATATTTGAACTTCCCAACAGCTTTCTTAAAAGAAGGCTTGATATTACTCCCGGAAAATCAATAAGCGGCTTTTGGAAAGTGTTCTTCATTTTTCTGGACCAGGCTGATTCCGTATTCGGTGTAGCACTTATAGTCTGGTTCTTCTATCCGCTCGGTATCCTTCTTTATCTTTTGTATGTATTGGTCGGTGCAGCGACGCATCTGCTCTTGAACATGATGCTCTATTTCATGCACCTGCGTAAAAATATGTTTTAAGGAAATTCAACTTTATGTTAGTAAGATTAAGCAGCAGTGAACAGGAAAACGGCAAGCTCGGAAACAAAGGTAAATTCCTTTTACTCATGAAGCAGAACGGGTTCAACGTTCCTGATGGCTTTGTGCTCGACAGCGGTACTTACGATGAGACTGTAAATGGTGAAGCTGAAGAGATCATTTCGCAGGCTCTCGAAAAGCTTAACAAGGACAATATCAAAGAAACCTCCAATGGTTTAAGCGAGCTTTTCGATAAGATAAAGCTTACACCAAAAACTGCAGCAGAGATCAAGGCGCTCGTAAAAGATAATAAACTCTATGCTGTACGAAGCAGCGGCACGAAGGAAGACTTGGATGAGTTCTCATTTGCAGGCCAGTATAAGACGTTCCTCAATACCAAGCCGGAAGACATTGAAGCAAGGGTAATCGACTGCTACAGATCGATGTTTTCTGAGATAATATTGAGCTATCTCGTAAACAGAAAGATCGATCTTAATGATCTTAAGATGTCTGTCGTCGTCCAGGAGATGGTAGCGTCTGATAAGAGCGGAATCTGTTTTACGATCGATCCTGTTACGGGCAACGACAAGACGATGCTGATAGAAGTGTCGGAGGGCCTTGGTGAAGACATCGTCAGCGGCAAGACTGTTCCCGAGCAGTATCACTACAACTGGTACGACAACAAAGAGACAGGCAGGAAGCCTGATAACAAGCTGATTTCGGAAGAAAATGTAGAGAAGTATGCCAAGGTTTTCGCGAGCATTCAGCAGCAGTTCGGATATCCCTGCGATATCGAATTCGCGATAAAGGACGATGAGCTTTTCATCCTCCAGTCCAGAAGGATCACGAAGCTTAATTATTCCGGTATCAACGATGTATGGACAACGGCTGACTTTAAGGACGGAGGCGTATCCGCAAATGTATGCACGCCTTACATGTGGAGCCTTTACGAATACATCTGGGAATATTCGCTCAGAGTATTTATCGTCAGCACGAAAATATTAAAAGATGAGCAGCTCCCCAAAAAGCTCGGTGAGATGTATTACGGCAGATGTTACTGGAATCTTTCCGCTGTAAAGTTAACGATGGAACAGATCATCGGCTATAAGGAAAGAGAATTCGATAATGAATACGGAATCGTAGGCGATTACGAAGGCGACGGTAAAGTTACCGGCGCGACGCCCAAGGTGCTTTTCCACATGATCCCGATCATCATCGAACAGACAAAAGTCTTAAACGACAGGAAGAAGAATTCCGAGCGTTACAAGCAGGAACTTTTGGACCTCTACTACGATTACAAGAAGCACCTTGATGAAGGAACGATCGAAGACATCACCAAGGAATTCTACAGGATCACGCATGAGACTTATTTAAGATCCGAGACGACATATTTCCATCAGATCTTCATCAATACGATCCATCAGTCGCTTTATAAGGACAGCCTTTTGAAGTATGTTTCCGAGAGTGAGTATCTGTCGCTTTTAGCGAGCATCGATAACATCTCGCATCTGCTTCCTTTCTACGACATGTGGGATATCACAAGAAAGATCAGAAGCAGCGAAGAGGCGGCGAAGTATTGGAAAGATACTGACGCAAAGGAAATTGCCAAGGAACTTGACAGTGACAAGTTCGAGCTCCCGCTTGTAAAAAAGCTCATTGACGATTACGGTTATCACTCCGACAAGGAACTCGATATCACATATCCCTGCTATTACGAAGAGCCTGAGGTCATGATCTCCATGGTCAAGGACATGGCACTTTTGGACGATTCTTATTCGCCTGAGAAGGACAAAGAAAGAGGCATCGCAGTCTACACCGAGATCTTAGATAACCTTAAGAAAAATGTTTCCGCAGGAAAGTACAAAAAGATCGCAGACAAAGTCTCTAACATGCGTAAGATGCTCTGGTGGCGCGAGGAGTTTAGAGACGTTTCCACAAGGTTCTACTACATGCTCCGTATGTATACGATCGAGTATGCGAAAAAGCTCGTATCTGACGGCGTGCTCGAAAAGGCAGGCGATGTCTGGTTCCTTAAGGTTGGAAACCTTTGGGATTACATAGCCGGTAATAAGACAAAAGAGGACCTCAATGACTTAATCACAAGAAACAAGTTCTACTATAATGCTTATAGGAACTACATAAGCGATAACGAGATCGGACATAACTTCCATGTGCTCTCCGAGAGCGCTGACTCCAATGCTATAAGAGGCCTTGGTGCCAACAACGGCAAGATCACGGGCACTGCGAGAGTGATTGAAGACTTTACGCAGATCGATAGGCTCGAGGAAGGCGATATTCTCGTAACGAGATTTACCGACACCGGCTGGACACCGAAGTTCGCGATATTGTCAGGCATCGTTACAGAGTACGGCGGAATCTTGTGTCATGCTGCGATCGTGTCCAGAGAATACGGAATTCCTGCGATCGTCTGCTGCAAGGATGCGATGAGCAAGATCTCTGACGGACAGACGATAACAATTGACGGAAGCACGGGAGTTGTAACCATAAAGGACGGTGAATGATATGTTTGTCGGCAAGTGGAATAAGTCAGTAATCTTAACTTATGCGGGCCTGCTTTTCGCAATCTTGGGAATCTTCCTTGCATTTACACAGGATAAGATCAACTACGCGTTCTGCTGTCTGATGGTCTCAGGCGTCTGTGATCTTTTCGACGGCATGGTCGCGAGAAGATGCAAGCGCACGGAAGAAGAGAAAATGTTCGGAATCGAACTTGATTCACTTGTTGATACGATGAGTTTTGTCGCCCTGCCGATTTGCATTTTTATCGCGATGGGACTTACTCATATTTGGGATATTATCATCTACATGATCTTTGCAGTTATCGGAGTTGCGAGACTCGCATATTTCAATATCGATACCGCAGACAGCGAGAAGGCGATCAAGTATTACATAGGCCTCCCGGTTACGTATGTCGCACTTATCTTCCCGCTGTTATACCTTTTGAGACTTCCTCTGGAAGATAAGATATTTGTACCGGTCTTTACGGCAGGTATCGTTATCGTTTCCGTGTTTGAGATATTGAAGATCAAGGTGATAAAGCCGAAGGGGATCTGGTACGGGATCTTCGGAGTCCTGGCAATAGCTCTGCTCACAGTTTATCTGGTATTTATCTGAAGCTTATGAAGATCTACGACCGCAGGACAGACTCTTATGAAGAGATAGAGCAGTTCGGAGCAGGAAAGCTTGATTTCCTGTACAACAATCCTGTGGGCAGAATACTTTTGGGGATCGCTGTTTCTCCATTCGTATCGAATATCTATGCGAAGAAGAATTCGCGAAAAAGTTCCGTCAAAAAGATCCCCGGATTTATAGCAGATCACAAGATCGATATGAGCGATTATATCGACAAGGAATACCAGTCTTTCAACGACTTTTTCATAAGGGAACTTAAGCCGGGTAAAAGGCCTGTCGACATGACAGGAGAAGCCCTCATAGCTCCCTGCGATTCGAAGCTCCTGGTATATGAGATCGGCAAGGATACGAGCATGCGCATAAAGGGCAGGACGTATACGGTAGACGAGATCTTGGCAGATAGCGAGAATGCGAAAGACTTTGCAGGCGGTGTTGCGCTTGTCTTCAGACTGACCGTTGATGACTATCACAGATTCAGTTATCCGGACAGGGGATGTGTAATCTCCAGAAGGATGATAAAGGGCAAGCTCCATACTGTAAGCCCTGTCTCAAAGGACCACAAGATTTATGTGGAGAATACGAGACAGGTAAATATGCTTAAGACAGAGAATTTCGGGAACATGGCTTATATTGAAGTAGGCGCGATGCTCGTCGGAAGGATAGTTGATAACGGCGTCGATGTTTTCGATAGAGGCCAGGAAAAAGGACATTTCGAGCCCGGCGGATCGACGATCGTAATTCTCGTAAATAACGTAAAGATCGATAAAGACATATTGGAACAGAGTGAATCAGGAATAGAGACGAAAGTCAGATTAGGAGAGAGGATAGGCAGAGCTTTATGATAAAGAGACTTCATGTGTATTTTAAAGAGCGTTATCCGATATTACCGAGGATCCTTTTGGGTATTATCCTTTTCCTCGAGATACATTTCATCATCCTGCTGAATATGGGTGTTACCTGGCCGGAGGTGCGCTTAGGACCTGCGGAAGCAACCGGCGCATTTACGGTATTCGCATTCCTGCTGTGGCTTCGTATCGCTGATGACCTCAAAGATTTTGAGACGGATAAAAAGCTCTTTCCTGACAGGCCGTTGCCGAGCGGCAGAGTATTCAAAAAAGACGTTATGGTCGCATGCGTTATCGTTCAGGTAATTGCAGTTGCCCTGAACATTATCTTCATGCGCGAGAACCTGATATTCTTCGTTATCCTCTACATCTACGGATACCTCATGAGCAAATGGTTCTTCAAGAAAAAGACGATCCAGCCGAGCCTTCCGCTGGCACTCATTACTCATAATCCGGTACAGGCTTTTATCAACCTCTACATCATTGCGTTTACTATCCGCAAGTACGGTCTGCCGTGGTTCTCGTTAACAAACATCATGGCCTTGTGGACGCTTTATTTCCCGGCGCTTATCTGGGAGGTATCACGTAAGATCAGAGCTCCGAAGGACGAGACCGAATACACTACATATTCGAAGCTCTTCGGCTACAAGGATTCTACTAAGTTCGTATTGATCCTTACGATCCTGGACATCATCACGAACTTCATCCTCGTTTGGAATCTCAACAAGATCTCAGTCGGCGTTCTGGCGCTCCTCGTATCATGGATGACATGGAAGTTTATCCAGTTCATGAGAAACCCCGAGAAGTTCGTCCTCGTAAACAAGGTGGAAATCTATACATACCTGCAGGAATCGACGATGCTGTTAACGATTGTCTGCTTCATAATATTCGGAAAGATCTGACATGTACGGCTCTAAGATCGACAATCTCATAAAGCTTCGTGATAACGGATTCAATGTTCCGGCATTTACCGTTGTGCCTTATGAAGATGCGGTCAGGGAGGACCTTAAGTTCGAGCTGCCTTCATCAGGGAAACTCTTTTCCGTAAGAAGTTCAGCCAATGTCGAAGACGGCGAATTCCAGAGCTTTGCAGGGCAGTTCGACACATTCCTTAATGTTCCGCGCGAGGATGTAAGGGACAGGATAAAAGAGATCATTTCATCACTTAACAGCGACGGTGTTAAGGCATATTGCGAAAAGAGCGGCACTGATATTTCCGATATCAGGATGAACATTATCGTGCAGGATATGATCGATTCCGAAGTGTCAGGAGTTCTCTTTACAGCGAACCCTCAGGGCATCTTAAATGAGAGCGTTATAACTGTCGGCAGGGGTCTTGGCGAAGGCATCGTATCTTCCAAAGTCGATACGACTTCTTATTACTATAATCTCACCGATAAGATCTGTTATTTCGAAGGCAGGGAAGACCTGTTGTCGCAGGATAAGATCGAAGAACTGATAGAGATCTCCGGTAAGATGAAGCCTATCTTCGGAGAATACTTAGATATCGAATTTGCGATAAAAGACGATGAAGTTTTTATCCTACAGGTGCGCCCGATAACAACGCTTAAGACTGACGATCCGCTCATTATGGATAACAGTAATATAGTCGAGAGTTATCCGGGCATATCGTCGCCTCTGACCACTTCGTTTGTCGATCTCGTTTACAGCGGCGTGTTCAAAGGCGTGTGCAGAAGAGTGCTTAAGAACGACAAGGAATTGAACAAGCATGAAGACGTTTTCCTCAACATGACAGGACACGTCAACGGCCGCGTTTACTATAAGATCAGCAACTGGTATACGGTAATTAAATTCCTGCCGATGAGCAAGAAGATAATCCCTGTCTGGCAGGAGATGATGGGCGTCAGAAATAAAGCCTATAACGAAGACGATGTTAAGATCGGTTTCTTCCTCCGCGTCGCGACATATTTCAATTCTATCCATGAGCTCTGTTCAGTTCCAAAGAACATGAAAAAGCTCAATGAGAAATTCATTGTTATCAACGACGATTTCTATAAGAAATTCGATCCTTCGCTGTCGCCTGAAGAGCTCGTCTCTTTATTCAACGATGTAAAGGTCAAGCTTTTCGACTGCTGGGACGTAACGCTCCTTAACGATATGTATTCATTCATTTTCACGGGCCTTCTTAAGTCCAGGATGAAGAAGAAATATAAAAAGGACGACAAGGAGATCAACGAGTATATAAGCGGCATTTCGGACATCGAGAGCATGAAGCCCGTTATCGAGATCACGAGACTTGCTTTGCAGAAAGATGACATGACCGAAGAAGAATTTGCAGCTGCAAAGAAAGAGTACATAAGGCTTTACGGCGACCGCAATCTCGAGGAGTTAAAGCTCGAGAGCAGGACGTTCAGGAGCAATCCCGAGCTTTTGGACTGGCGCATCAACCAGTACAGAAAAGACATGGACCGCCTCAAGGCTACATGGGACAGTTTTACCAGAAAAAAGAATACCGAAGACAAGTACGACGCGCTTACGAGATACTATGTTAAGAAGAGCTCTCTGGGCATCTATAACCGTGAGATCTCGAGGCTTAACAGGAGCCGCATCTACGGCATCGTAAGACTCATAATTGACAGCCTGGGCGCGAAATATAAAGAGCAGGGCCTGATCGAGAAGGCACATGATATCTACTACATGAAGATCGATGAAGCGCTGGATCTGGCATCGAATCCTTGCGATATGAGAAAGACTGTATCTGACCGCAAGGACCAGTATAAGCTCTATCGTGAGCTGCCGCCTTATTCGAGGCTGATATTCTCTGAAGGACCGTTTAACAAGCGCCACGCAAATGTCAATTCTTATCACAAGAAGCTTAAGGATAACGAGCTGTTCGGAGTGCCCTGTTCAGGCGGCATCTGCGAAGGCGAAGCGCTCGTTATTACTGATGTAAACGATACTGGCGATGTTAAGGACAAGATCCTCATTACGAAGATGACAGATCCCGGCTGGGTATTCCTCTTAACGCAGGCAAAGGGCGTCATCTCGGAGAAGGGTTCTTTGCTCTCGCACACCGCGATAATCTCACGAGAGATCGGTATACCTTCGATCGTCGGTGTCAAAGACCTCATGGACACGGTGCAGACCGGCGACCTGATAAGAATGAATGGCGATAAGGGAAAGATAGAAATACTTAAAAGGAGCTAGAGATACATGAAGTTAGTTAAGTTCGACAAGGAAGAAAAATACATTAAGGATTTTGTGAAGCTTGCCGCTCAGATCTACGATTCGGACGACAACATGGAAGATCCTGATTCGATCAAAAAGATCCTCAAAGAAGAGCACCCTTTGAGCAAGTATTTCTCGCTTGCAAAGTTCCTCGTATACGATGATTCCGATAACGTTAAAGGACGTTTCTGCATCACATCCTACGAGGGCGATACTACTGCTTATTTCGGATTTTTCGAGTGCGTGAATGACAGCGGTGTTGCGAAGTTCCTGTTTGACAGTGCGTACGCTTATTGCATCGAAAACGGCTTTGCAAAAATGCAGGGCCCTGTCGACGCATCTTTCTGGATCAAGTACAGACTTAAGATCAACAAATTTGATGCGCCTTACACCGGCGAGCCTTACAACAAGGATTACTATTTGAAGCTCTTCGAAGATAACGGTTTTACTGTTGCAGAGCACTATACCTCACATGCTTTCAGAAGTGTCGGCGAAGAGTATACGAACGAGATATACGAACAGCGATATAAAGCCTTTTTAGACTGCGGTTATGAGATCAGAAGTCCCAAGGAAGAGGAGTTCTCGCAGGCGATAGATGACGTCTACAGACTCGTAACTGACCTCTACAGCGACTTCCCGATCTTCAAGGACGTTAAGCAGGATGATTTCAGGGAAGTGTTCATGAGCTATAAGCAGATAATGAACATGAGCATGACAAAGCTCGCTTACTATAACGGCAAAGCAGTCGGCTTCTACGTGTCGATCCCTGACTACGGAAATCTCGTTTATCACACGGGCAACCCCTTAAATATTGCAAAGATCCTGATGCTCAAGAAAAAGCCGAAGCGTTATGTAATGCTCTACATGGGCGTTGACCAGAGCCACAGGGGCTTAGGCAAGGCGATCGTCTACGCAATCATGAAGGAATTAATGGCATCAGGGCTCCCGAGCATCGGCGCCCTCATGAGAGACGGCAAACTCACACAGACTTATGCATCAGGCGACATTACTGACGTTTACGAATATGTATTACTTGAAAGGAATTTAAAGTGATGGCTATGAATGAACTCGAAAAGTTTTTAAGAGCAGACTATGAGAAGTGGAAGGATAACCAGTACCTCCACGAGATGGTTAACGGACAGTATGTCGGTATTACTTTCGGCGAATTCATCGAGAAAGTAAATTACCTTGCAACCTATCTCATCAACAACGGCTACAAGGATAAGCACATCGGTATCTACAGCCCGAATTCACTTGCGTGGATGATAGCTGACGTTGCCATCATGAACTATGTAGGTTTAAGCGTCGGCCTTAACAAGGACTGGAAAGACGATAACCTCGATTATGCTATCGGCAAGTGTGAGATCTCACTGATGCTCTATAGCAAGGTTTTGGAAGATAAGATCGAAGCAGTAAAGGGCAAATATCCCGATGTGGATTTTATCTGCATCGAAGAGAATTTCGACAAGATGATCGAAGAAGGAAAAGCAGCGTGCAAAGAGCTTTTTACGCTCGAGCCCGTCGATGAAGACAAGCCCGCGAAGATCGTATTTACGAGCGGCTCGACATCTTTCCCGAAGGCAGTAATGCTCTCGATCAAGAATATCTATTCGAGCTATGAAGCATTGGGCAGAAGAATCGATGCGAACGAGAACGATATCTGCTATCTGTTCCTGCCTCTAAACCACACATACGGTTCTATCTTCAATTTCCTGTATTCGCTCGTATTCGGATACCAGATCTACTTAACAGGCGACATCAAGAACATGGCCCAGGAAATGATGATGGTACATCCGACTGTTTTCTGCGCGGTGCCTCTCGTATGCGTCAAGTTCTGCGAGGCTTCCAAAGCAATGAATATACCGCTTAAGGTGCTCCTCGGAGGAAAGCTCAGATATATCTTTATCGGAGGTTCGTGCCTGCCTTATGACATCCGTCAGGCATTCATCGATCAGGGCATGAATCCCATGAACGCATACGCTCTGTCTGAGACATCTTCAGGCTTTTCGATCGACTATCCTGACGTTACAGATATGGACAGCGCAGGCACTCTCTTGGAGTATGTTGATGCGAAGGTAATAGATCCTGATGAAGACGGAATCGGCGAGTTAGCAATCAAGGGGCCCAACGTTTTCTGCGGCTATCTGAATGACCCGGAAGCAACGAAGAGAGCATTTAATGAAGACGGTTATTTCCTCACCGGCGACCTCGGCAAGATCGTAGGAAACATGGTCTATGTCAAGGGCAGAAAAGACACGATGCTCGTTCTGTTAAACGGCGAAAATGTTTCTTCCAAGCGTATCGCCGACAAGGTCAAGGAGGCTGATCCCAGGATCGCATCCGTTAAGGCTTATATCCGTGACGACCTCCTGACATGCGATATTTTCGTAAAGGATAAGGCTGACATCGAAGGCGATTGGCAGTCAGTTATCGATAAGGTTAACGAAGACCTGTCAAAGTACGAGAAGATCAGAAAGTTCAGCGTCGTTGATATCGGTGCTTTGCTTAAAGGCTAAATAGAGGCTGTATAATTTTTCTCGAAAATTACACCGGCGCTCTTTTCAGGGCAAAAATGATACACCCTGATCCGTGCGCGGATTTTCAAAAAATGACACATTAGGATTCCAGTTTTATGGTTATAATGGTTTTTATCACACCAGAAACGGGGACTAATAGCCATGATCTTATCTGACAAAACAATACTTAAAATGCTCGAAGAAAAGACTCTTACGATAGAGCCTGTAACACCTGAGCAGATCCAGCCTGCGAGCGTTGATATCCGCCTGGGGAACACTTTCAGTATTGTTGATGATACGCCGTCGAGCGTCATCACGTTGGAGAATGAGATCAAATACAAGACTATCACCACCGATACATTCCTCATTATGCCGGGCCAGTTTGTGCTCGCTACGACGATGGAATATTTCGAGCTCCCCGATAACCTCACGGCATTTGTTGAAGGCAGAAGCTCTCTGGGTAGAATGGGCCTTTTCATCCAGAACGCGGGATGGGTCGATCCGGGCTTCAAGGGTGAGATCACTCTTGAGCTTTATAACGCTAACAGGTGCGCTATAGAACTTAAGGCGGGACGAAGAGTCGGCCAGCTCGTTTTCGCGAAGATGGATGATACGGCGCTTAATCCTTATAACGGCAAGTATCAGGGCCAGACGGGCGCCACGGGTTCCAGAGTCTATAAGGACAAAGAGAATAATTAACAAATCCGTTTGCTTGATTTGATCAGGGCCAAGTGATAGCATTTGCACGGCTTAATTTAATCAGATCGGACATACTGTAATGAGTTTTTTATACGAGACACATCTTCATACCTGCCAGGCAAGCGCCTGCGGAAGGGTCAACGGTGAAGATTATATTCCTTACATGATGGAGAAGGGCTATGCCGGAATGGTCGTTACTGATCATTTCTTTAACGGCAATACATGTGTGCCCGATAACCTCTCCTGGAAGGAAAGAGTTGAGATCTACTGCTCAGGCTACGAGCGCGCGTTAAAAGCCGCCGAAGGCAAGGATTTCAACGTAATGTTCGGTGTCGAATTCAATTTCTGGAAAGACGAATATCTCATCTACGGTATCGACAAGGATTGGCTCTTAAATAACGAGTGCATCATGGACATGACAAGGCATGAGCTCCTTGAAGCTGTCCATAAAGCCGGCGCCATCATGATCCAGGCTCACCCCTACAGAGAAAGAGATTATCTCGAAGACATCAAGCTCGCTCCTACGGCATGCGACGGTGTCGAAGTCTATAACGCTGCCAACAGCGCTAACATGAATGCGTTAGGATACGAGTACTGTACAAAACTCGGACTTCCCATGACTGCAGGTTCCGATATCCATTACTATAACGATAATGCCATGGGCGGCATGCTTTTCGAAAAGAAGATCGAATCAGTAAAAGATTTTGCAAAATCAGTTATCGCGGGACTCGGCACGCCGGTTTCATTGAACCCTGACGGCAGCTTCATTCCCGTATCCGAAATGCCTGAGCAGACTGTATCTGCCGAACTCCCCACACTGCCTGTCATCTATCCCGAAGGAAAGTAAGCCTGATCCTGAGATCCTTGTTTGGGGCAAGTCCCGGTTATCACGGCAAAGACAGCAGGTTTCTGATATAATCTGATTGTTGTAAAAACAACTTTTATGGAATAAAGGAGTTTTATTATGGAAAACAATCAGTATCAGCAGCCTCAGTACCAGCAGGCGCAGCCGGTATATCAGTATCAGGCACCCGTTCAGCAACAGCAGCCCGCAGATCCGCACTACGCAGAAGTAGCCAAGGATTTTCTCACAAAGGCAATCGTTTCCTGCGCTATCTCCACTTTGCCGGTCGGAAGCATCATCGCTATCAACATGGCAACCAAGAACAGACAGGCACTTCTCGATTACCTTGCCCGTGGCGGACTTCACACTGACAGGATCAAGGTAAGCTCGGCACTCAGCAGAGCCGGCCGTTATACAGGAATCGGATTCACGATATTCTGGGCCGTTTACGCGCTCTACTTTGCATTTGTAATCGGTGCCATGATCCTCAGCCTCATCACTGCACTCAACCGTTAAGGCTCGAAAAAACAGTTAAAAAGGCTGTCTTCATATTGAAGGCAGCCTTCTTTATTTGCACTCGAAAACCCGGTCAGATATATGTTCCGAGATAAGCGAATTCCGTTGGCTCAGCGTCGAGCTCGCAAAGGAGCGCGATAACATCATCGGAATATACTGAAGCCTCGAAATCGAGGTAGAACATGAATTCGAAATCCTTGCCCGGAATGGGACGTGATTCGATCTTAGTGAGGTTTAATCCCAGTGAAGAGAACTTCGCGAGCGTATCAGCGAGCGCGCCCGGTGTGTGGCCCAAAGCGAGCATAACGGAAGTCTTCGATGCGCCGGGGAAGATCATGAGCTCCTTTGTAATGCAGATGAATCTCGTGTAGTTGTTGTCTGTGTTCTGGATGTCGTCCCTGACGGCTTCCAATCCGTAGAGCTGCTGGCAGTCGGAAGAAGAGATAGCCGCAACGTCCTTACGGCCCGAATCTGCAACACTCTTAGCTGCAACTGCAGTATTCTCAACGATATTTACCTTGATATCCGGATGCTCTTTAAGGAACTGGCTGCACTGGCCGATCGCCTGGTTGTGCGAGTAAACCTCACGGATATCGTCGAATCTCGTTCCGTGATTGGCGAGGAGCTTGTGGCTGATCCTTAATTTGTAGTCTTTAACGATGTGGAATTTGTGGTCGACCATGAGGTCGTAAACCTGTGTAACTGAACCGAATGAACTGTTCTCGATAGGGAGGATGCCGAATTTACAAAGGCCGGATTCGACTGCCTGGAAAACGCCGTCGAAAGTCCTGAAATACATGATGTTAGCGTGGCGGAAGATCTTGTCTGTGGCAATCTGCGAGTAAGCGCCTTCAATGCCCTGGCACGCAACCATAGGTGACTTGGGGAGTTCTTGCGGCGTAGTCTCGAGTGCCTTCTTGATCTGGTCGGCGAGCTCGGTCCTGGTGCCGTACTCGGTATTGCGGTAAGAGTGGCTTAAATTGAACATGGTGGAGAAAAGCACTCTCTCATAGTTATCGATAAGCTGGTTAGAACTCTCAAGTCCTGCAAGGTAGCTTCTCTCGTATCGCCTGCTCTTCAATGCGATCTCAGACTTCGTGAGAGTCTCATTCGCCATCTTGCTCGCTTCCAATCTCTCCTTGAAGAGCTCCTTGATCTGTTCGTCGATCTCTTCAATTCGCTTTCCGGCCTGTTTCTGTGTCATGTTTCGTTCCTCCTGACAAATAAAAAGCCCCACAGTCTTGTTCACTGCGGGGCCCTATAATCTACGTAAATCAAGTTATATATTTACATGCAGTGAACTAATTACCCCTATTCGTAAAGGCAAAAAATGAAAAGTCACGCCATGTAAATGCAAAATTAGTCATGCCGCAATTATATACCACAATCCGAAAATGTAAACACTTTTGAATAATTCCGTTCGAAAAGCCTGTCCGTCCACAAAATAGCGCCCCGCCTCTCTATTTCTGAATTTCCATAATTTCTTGTCGGTTTTTCAGGGGTTTTGTCTGCTATTTTGGCCACGTGTTTGCAGGTATTTGTAATATTCTGTCGGTTTTTGTCACCTTTTCAGCGGAACCTTGTACCCTATCTTGTAGGTTTCCATTTTGCCTTTGTCGGTTTTGTGGGGTCTGCAATTGAAATCCGTTGTGCAGAAAAACACATCCGGTGTCCAAAAAATAAGCTGTTCATTCCTCCCGAAAAATCCAAATTCTTCTTTAATTGCACACGGCCTTCCTCCTAAACCGACAAAGTCGCAATTCCTGCAGGATTCCCTACAACAAACCGACAAGAACCTACAACTAACTGACAAAAGCCGACAAATATCCGACAAAATCGACACGATTCCATACAAAAGCCTTCAAAAAACCGACACTGTATTAAGGCAAAAATGAGGTTGTTTTTCGCGCCTATAAAATAATTATTTAAAAGATAAGCCGCCTCATGTTATAATTGCAACCTATGAAGATAAGAGCATTTACAGCAATTCTTGTTTGCAAAGTGGTTAGGGGTTTGGCAAAGCTATTCGGGCGCGGCTCGAGCTTGCCCGGCAAGTATGCCCTGAAGATCTGCCCTGATATCCTTTCAAACATTAAGCTCCCGGAGCTATCCATCGCCGTTACCGGTTCTAACGGCAAGACTTCCACAGTTGAGATGATCGCCCACGTCCTTAAGAGCAACGGCCTTAAGGTTGCATATAACAAAGAAGGTTCCAACCAGATCGAAGGCGTCGTCACTTTCCTTATCAGCGATGCTACGATGAGCGGCAAAGTAAAGAGTGACGTAGTCCTCTTGGAAGCCGACGAGAGATATTCCAGACATATCTTCAAGTTCTTCCATCCCAAGTATTATGTGATCAACAACCTTTACAGGGACCAGATGACCAGAAACGGCCATCCTGAGTTCATCAAGAGCATCATCGGCCAGGCTATCCACGACGACATGACCCTGATCCTCAATGCTGACGACCCGCTCGTTGCGAGCTTCGGCAAGGACAGACCCGGCACCATCTATTTCGGCGCTGATAAGCTCCCTACGGACAAAGATACCAACGAAGGCATCTACGATGACGGCAAATACTGCCCGGTCTGTAAGAAGCCAATGAAATACGAGTATTACCACTACAATCACATCGGCAAGTTCAAGTGCACCGAGTGCGGCTTTGAGCGCCACGATACAGACCACACGCTGACTTCCACCAAGGAAGAAGCGGGCAAGGCTTCCATCACGATCGACGGCAAATATGAGATCCCTGTTTTCTTTACGGGAATCTACCATTGCTATAACATCCTCGCTGCATTTACGGCTGCAGTTACTGCGGGTATCGCGCCTGATAAAGCCGCTGAATCTCTCGGAGGTTACATCTTAAGATCCGGCAGGATCTCTGATTTTACCTTGGGCAAGCTCGACGGCAGACTGCTCCTTTCCAAGCACGAGAATTCAGTATCCTACGACCGCTCTATCGATGTCGTCGTATCGGATAAGCGCAGAAAGAGCGTCATGTTCATCGTCGATGCTATCAGCCGTAAGTACTATACTTCAGACTCGAGCTGGCTCTGGGATATTAATTTCGAGAAGCTCAAGGGTGCTAACATCGACAAGATAATCTTAGCGGGCCAGTACTGCGACGACCTTGCGGTCAGATTCGAACTCGCAGGCGCCGACGAAGACAAGATCGAGATGTTCGAATTAGTCACGGACGCAGCAGAATACTGCTCACATAACCTCGATTCGTTCCTGTACGTGATCACGTGCTTCTCCGACAAGGAAAAGATCCTCTCGATAGTTACAAGGAGGGAACTCGCATGAACGTGAATATCCTATACTTGTATCCCGATTTCATGAGCCTTTACGGCGATAACGGCAACGTCAGGATCCTGGAAAAGAGGCTTAAGGACCAGGGCTTCGAGACAGCCATAATCAAGAGCACGATAACTGATAAGAATATAAGCTTCGAAGGCATTGATTTCGTTTATATGGGGTCCGGCTTTGAGTCGAACAGGAATCTTGCCGCAAAGCATCTCGCGCAGTTCAAAGACGAACTCGTCAAAGCAGTCGATGACGGCGTCCCGATGCTCTTTACGGGCAACAGCTACGACATCCTGGGCAAGGGCATTACGAACCCTGACGGGAGCTTCACGGAAGGCCTGGGAATCTTCAATTTCACATTCAAAGAGCAGCTCGAAAAGCGCTACACCGGCGACGTTATCCTCGCAGACAAAGAGACAGGTGACCGCTATGTAGGATTCGTAAACAGGGCAGGCGTTCCGGACGCTGAAGACGACCTTGTTTTCGACGTCTTGAAGGTAATAGGAAACATTCCGGTCAGGAAGGATTCTGTCCGCAGGAACAACCTTCTCGGAATAAGCCTCATTGGCCCCGTGCTCCTCAAGAATCCCAAGCTCGCGGATAACTTCGTTGAGACCGTCTGCAGGCGCAAAGGAGTTGAGTTTAAAGAGATCGATTACCCGCATTCGATCAAGAGTCATGCCAAGACTCTGAAGGCGCTTCTGGAGACCGAAGCCTGAAAAATGAAAATGGGTTTGTGATATACTGATAATTCAGGAGGGATAGTAGTATGGCTGATACAATCAAATGCCCGAATTGCGGGTCCAATCTCACACTTAATGCCGATACTCAGAAACTTGAGTGTCCCAGCTGCGGCGCTTCATTTGATCCTGCTTCTCTTAGTTCGATCACAGTAGGCGAGCTCGAAGCCAAGAAGGCCGAGCCCACAGATCCTTCAGAGGAAGCTGCACGGGCATATGCCGCAGAGCAGGCTGCACAGGCTCAGCAGGCCGCTCAGGAACAGCAGCAGGCAGCACAGCAGAATGCTCCCGAGCAGACCGAATTCGTCTGCAATGCCTGCGGCGCAAAGATCGTAACAGATTCCCACACGGCAGCTACATTCTGCGCTTTCTGCGGTTCTCCGGCGCTCGTGGGCAAGAGACTTACGGAGCAGTTCCAGCCTCAGTACATGATCCCTTTCAAATATTCCAGAAAGTCCGCTGAAGAAGCTTTCATCAAGTGGGCTGGCAAGGGTAAGTGGACACCGTTCGGATTCGTTTCCAAAAAGAACGTTGAGAAGATGACCGGCCTCTATGTACCGTTCTGGCTCTTTAATATCAAGGCTACGATCGATGCACAGGGAACAGGCACCAAGGTAAGATACAGCGGTGATGACGAGATCATCGAGACATTCAATTTCAAGAGAAATGCGAAGCTTTCCTGGGATCACGTACCGCTCGATGGTGAGACGAGGATTGACGACGCGCTCATGGAAGCGATCGAACCTTTCGATTTTGATGCTCTCATTCCTTACGATTACAGATATCTCCCGGGATTCTATGCCGACAGATACGACCAGTCTCCTCAGGATCTCGCTGCACGTGCCACTAAGCGCGGCATCACAGGTATCGACAATGCTCTGAAGGGCTCTCTGAAGGGCACTTACGACAGGTTCACGATCAAGCAGAACTTAAGCAGGATCGATTCGATGGAAGCAAACTATGCGCTTCTTCCTATATGGTTCCTGTCCTACAAATACCGCAACAAGTATTACTACTTTGCGATGAACGGCCAGACAGGCGAAGTTGCCGGTGAAGTACCGGTCAGCCCTGTTAAGAAGATGATGTTCTTCTTCATCGTTCTGGGCATTCTCGCAGTCATCACAAGATTTATCTTGGGAATTATCATGAGGGGGTTCTGGGGATGAGCGAAAACGTTGAATTTAACGAACTGAATCAGAATCAGGGCAAGGGCCCGAAGCTCTCAGTCTTATCAGAGCTCAACGGCGCTTCCATAAGTGTAGGAATCGCGCTCATCTGCATCATCATTGCAAGCGTTGTTTTCTACATCTTCATGAACCTGTCACCTAAGAAGACCGTCAAGGTCGTAGATGACGCCGATCTTTTCACGAGCGAAGAGATCGACAATATCGAAGATGCGGCAAAGAAACTTTCCAAGGAGAAAGACATCAACGTAGTCATCGTCACGACAAAGGATAAGGGCAGCAAATACTCTAACAAAGACGCAGACGAGAAGAGATTTGCCGAGGATTACTACATGAAGAGCGTTAAGACAGTACCTCTTCAGAACAACTCCGGCGTCTGCATCCTCATCGACGTTACATTGGATTACCAGGGCGGAAGATTCTTCTGGCTCTACACATACGGAACCGCTCATTTCGCAGTATCTGACGATGAGTGCTATTCACTCTTCAGAAGATATCTGTCACAGCTCGGAAACGGCGAGTATGGCACGGCAGTTGAGAATATCACCAAGGATCTCAACGAGTATTCATATCAGAGCTATGCTGCCATCGTCTTCTTTACGATCCTGGTACCTATCGGAATGTCACTTCTCTCGACGCTTGTTGCAACTCCTAAGAGAAGACTCGACAAGCTTCCCGCGATCAGCACATATTCCATTCCGGGTTCCAATATTGTCGACAAGAATGATTCGTTCCAGAGCAGGAGAGTAGTTCACCACGAGTCATCGAGCAGCGGAGGCGGCGGATTCTCCGGCGGTGGCGGCGGCGGATTCTCCGGCGGAGGCGGCGGAGGCGGCTTCTCCGGTGGCGGCGGCGGACGATTCTGATCTGCTGTCACAGCTTGAAAATTTTGGAAACGAAGGATATTTATGCTCAGCATCGTCGTGCCTGCCTATAACGAAGGCGAACACATCTACGATAATCTCATGACAATCGACAAGGCGCTTAAGGCGTTTGCGTCTGATTATGAGATCATCGCCGTCAACGACGGCAGCAGCGACAATACCGGCGCGGAAGTCGCGCGTGCGGCGCAGGATAATCCCAACATCAAGGATTACGGTTACGATGTAAACCGCGGCAAGGGCGGTGCTGTCTCATGGGGTGCCATGAACAGCAAGGGCGACGTCGTAGGCTTTATCGATGCCGATCTGGATATCCCTCCGGAACTTATCTCAGGCTATGTTGAAGCCTATGTTTACACCAGTGCTGATATTGTTATCGGCTCAAAGATGCACAAGAATTCCAAGCTCGAATATCCTTTCGCGCGCAAGGTGTTTTCCCTCTGCTATTACATCATGCTGAAGGTCTTGTTCGGCCTTAAGTGTCATGACACGCAGACAGGTCTTAAGCTCTACAACGGCGATCTTATAAGAACGATCGCACCTTTAAGAAAGATCGACGGTTACGCTTTTGATATCGAACTTCTGGCTCTGGCCACAAAGAAGAAGGCCAAGCTTGTCGAGATGCCCGTAACGCTTAATTTCACAAGAGGCAAGTCCTTCGGCAGGATCAAGTTTAAGGACGTCTGGAAAATGTTCACCGACACCTGGAAGATCTGGTGGGATCTTAAGGTTAAGAAGTCGTATTTTAAGTGAGTTTTTCGCAGCCGGTTTTCAGCTTTGAATTTGCGGCCAAAAACATATCCGAAATGTTGACTTTTCGGAAAAGTCAGCTTTTCAGATAGCAAAATGTCCGCATAATCAAAGACAAAAGTTGACCTTTTTTAAAACCCGCAAAAGTATTTTAGATATTACGCGTTTTGCCTCACTTTTCTAAACATTCGGACATAAAAATGTTACGAAATTTATAGGGCAAAAAATGACCTCTTGCGTTATACTTATCGCAGTGTGAAAAATTGTCTTTGACAATGTCAAAGAATAAGAGGTATAGATTGGCTTTACATTTTGCAAAACGCATTACGGAATATAAACTTGCGAAGGAATTATTCACTCGCGGCAAAGACATCATCTTAAGCCCCGAAGCGCAGGTTTTGAAGACGTTTACACAGCACGGAGAGACTACTGTTTTTGAGCACTGCCTGTCAGTTGCCAAGTTCAGTCTCCTTATGGCACACTTCCTCGAGAGAACACTTAAGATCGACATTGATAAGGACAGCCTTGTAAGAGGCGCGCTCCTTCACGATTATTTCCTTTACGACTGGCATGACAAGGCTGTTAAGGGCAGAAGAGTTCACGGCTTCACACATCCCGGAACTGCGAAGAGAAATGCCGAGAGAGATTTCGGCCTTAACGATCTCGAGAGAGACATCATCTCCAAGCACATGTTCCCCGTAACGCCTTTCCCGCCCATGCACCGCGAGAGCGTTATCGTTAACCTCGCTGACAAGTGGTGCGCACTTTGCGAGACACTTAAGCTCGACGTATCTTCTTACATCATTTACCGCGTAAACTTCAATATCGCGCTTGCTGAAGGCGAGTATTCCATCGATTACGGCGAGACTAAAGCAGAATATTAATATATAATTCTGCCATGCGCGTAGATAATCTCACAACACTGATATACATCACGAGAGGCAGCGACTGTCTCTTTATCCGCAAGACCAGAAAAGGCGACATGAACCTCGATAAGTATCTGGGAATCGGCGGCCATTTCGAATCTGACGAGACAGCAGAAGAGTGTGTCTTAAGAGAGCTTTCCGAGGAAGCATCGATCTCTTCCGGAGCCCTTACAAACTTCTCCTACAGAGGACTTATCACGTTCATCTCATCCGAATATCCGACTGAATACATGCACGTTTTTACGGCAGAACTCCCTGATGGATTCGAGCTTCCAGCACGCTCATGCGATGAAGGCGAGCTTTGCTGGGTGCCGTTGTCTGACATTAAGGATCTGCCGATCTGGGAAGGCGACAAGATCATGTTCGACTACCTTTTCGGCTCCATGAAAGACACGGGATTTTTTACGATGAAGTTCCGCTACGAAGGTGACAGGCTCGCCGAGCATGTGGAGAAAAACTGGTAAAGCGGCTATTGCCCAAATCAAAAAGTGGTGTTATATTACCCACAGAAAATCTTAAGAAAGGCAGATCTCATATGCATTGGATAACACCCAACATTCATCTCATGTTTGGTTCCATCAAGGTGTCCTATGGGAGAAGTCTGCCTATTTGTAGGAAATAACACCTTAAATCCATTCGAAAAATAGATGGCTTCTCCTTTGTTCTTACGAAGAATAAAAGGAGATTTTATATTTATGTCTGATTCAAAATTAAATATCAAAAGGCAGCTTGGGCTGCTTTATATATCCAACTTTCTGTTTAACAGTTCCATCGCGGGAGCCGCATGGGTATTGCTGCTCGTAACAGACGGCTATTCGCTGGTCCGGGTGGGATTTGCCGAGACGGTATTCCACATCGTAAGCCTTACCGCAGAGATTCCGTCGGGCATGTTCGCAGACGTCTTCGGGCGTAAGAAGAGCCTTATCCTAAGCTGCCTCATGACTATGTGCTCGGCGTTCGTAAGAGGCTTTATTCCGGGCTTTGCGGCGGTGTGCGTATCGGTCGGGTTCTCGGCGCTGTCCTATAACTTCATATCTGGAAGCGACAGCGCTATTGCCTATGATTCTCTGAAGGAAGAAGGGCAGGAGAATAAGTACGACAAGTATATTTCGACACAGACGGTGATCTACAGGATATCTAACGGCCTGGCGACACTTTTCGCGGGCGCAGCAGTGATCATGGGCAACAGGAATGCTCAGGTCCTGTCGATCGGAATATCGCTTCTGAACCTGGTGTTCCTTCTTTTCCTGCGCGAAAACAAGGTTATCTTAAAGAAGACCGGCGACTCGTTAAAGAAGCGCATCGTTGACGTTTATAAGGGCAGCTGGCAGTTCCTTAAGGGAAACAAGAAGGTCGCAGGCCTTATTTTCAGAAATGCGCTTGTAGGCGGCATCGATGTATTGCTCCTGTTCTTCCTGCAAGCCAAGCTCCCGATGACGGGAATACCGGATTGGACCTTGGGGCCTCTTCTTTTCGTAATGTCCATGGGCGGCATAGTTGGAGCTCTGGCAGCCAGGAAGGTTAAAAAGACCTCGCTCGCAAAGCTCTTTGTATTCTGCATTTCGCTGGCGCTCATTGGTCTCGCGAGTGAGTTTACGGGGATCTGGTATGTCATGACGCTCGGAGGGTTTGCGACGGCTTTTGCAGACGATCTCATCCAGATCAGGTCGGATATCGCTCTGAACCAGATGGTTCCTGCCGAACAAAGGGCGACGCTTATGTCGGTGAATTCATTTTGCTTTTCGTGCATAATGATAGTGATGTCACCTTTGGCGGGGTTCATCTTCTCATTGTAGTCGTAAAGATGTTATGATTTCAGAAGATGACAGATAAAGGAGAACAGGTCATGAGATATGATCCTGAGGACAAGCAATATTATTTCAGTACTGAGATGATCCAGAGCAAAGAAGGGTCAGAGGCTAGTTATGAGCATTTCAAAGCTTATCAGAAGGATATGCTTGATAACCCGCGCAAAGTGTTCGGGAAAATGACCCGGACGGCCGACGGTGAGCCTCAAAATCCCATTCCTGGCATTATCATGGGCGTTGCTTTATTCGGCGGTATCTTAGGTACTATCTTCAGTCTTTGCCTGCAGAAATTCGAATATATACCGTGGATATTGGGCGCCGCAATACTCATCCTCGGTGTATTTTCGTTTTTTACAGCAGATGTAAGTGCCACGAAGGTTCAGGGATTTACTGAGAGCACTCTTTGTCTGCGTATTGAAGCTGTCATTGGCATTCTTGGAGGAATCGGGCTTATGATGCTTGGTTTCTTATATCCAAAGGATGTTCCTGTAGTTTACGCTCTTGCGGTATTCTGCGGGGTGTCTCTGGTAGTTTTCCTTGTTATGCTTGTTAAGACCATCGACTATGCGACAGTGGCTAAAAGCGTATATAAAGAAGAGATCCAGGCTGACTGCATCGGCTATGTCAGGACATACGAAGTGCAGAATTCCGGTCCTGAAAGTAATATGCCTGACTATATTCCCATGAGCTCTCCTGTTTTCGAGTACTACTACGGCGGCAGCAAATATCAGTCCTGCTACGATAATTTCGATGTATCCGAGAACGGTAAGATAGAGGTCGGTTCCAGGACTGCAATCAGGATCAATCCTGAGGCGCCGGAACACGTTTTGGGCAGCAATAAAAAGTATTATCATACTCCTATGGTACTTGCGGTCGTTTCACTGGCGGCATTTATCGTTCTACTGGTATTGATCCTGAGGTAATCATGAAGACGGACGAAGCACAGAACCGAATAAAGGAGATGGAAGAGATCCTGGACAGGGCAAATAAGGTCATCAAAGACCTTGATAAGCACTTGACAGAGTTCCATGAGCTTCAGTCCTGCATTCAAAGGCTTGAGGCCTATTACACAGGTGAAGACTGGAAGAATGACTTCAGGCTGGATGAAGAAGGAAAGCTCCCGAAGAACCTCAAAAGAGGTGTTCTCTCGGAGGATGGGATCAGTGATCTGCTCGAAAAGAACAAGGAACTGCTCGCAAGGCTGAAAAAAGAAGAGAAGGCTCAAACCCCTAAAAATACAGGCAAAGTAACATTGTTACACTCTACATTAAAGGAGAAATCCATGAAGATCTACGACATCTCACAGGAAGTTTTCGGATGCACCGTCTATCCCGGTGACCCGTCTCCGGAAAGACAGGAACTGCTTAAGATCAGAGACGGCAATGTCTGCAATCTGACAGCGATCAATCTGTGCGCCCACAACGGAACCCATGTTGATGCTCCATATCATTTCATAGAAGACGGCAAGACCATAGATCAGATCGACATGAAGAGATTTGTCGGATATGCCTATGTCGCTTCACACGAAGGCAAGATCACCGCCAAGGATGCAAAAGAGATCATTAGCAAGGCCAGAGATGCCTCTGCTGAAAAAGAGTGTGACTGCGTTAACAGGATCCTCGTTAAGGGTGATGCTGTCATGACAGAAGAAGCTGCCAAGATCTTTGCTGACAGCAGGATACTTTTATTCGGCAATGAATCACAGACCGTAGGACCTGTAGAAGCTCCAATGGCTGTGCATCTTATCATGTTAGGCGCTGAGATCGTGCTCCTCGAGGGAATAAGGCTCGCAGGAGTCAAAGATGGCGTATATCTTCTTAATGCCGCTCCGATCAATCTCGGAGGTGCCGACGGCGCTCCCTGCAGGGCATTCCTGCTGTCAGTGGAGTAACACACATGACAGATTACGAAATAACAAACTCTATTACGCCTGAAGAGTATATGGAATTGAGGCGTATTGTCGGTTGGGGCCTTTTCCCGCTCGAACAGGCAGAACAGGGACTTAAGAATTCGTTCATTCTGGTATGTCTTCGAAAGGACGGCAGGCCTATTGGACTTGGAAGGGCCGTAAGTGACCATGGGTATGTAGTCTATATAGCAGATGTTATAGTCGTACCTGAGTACCAGGGACAGGGCTTAGGCAGGGTAATAATGGAAGAACTCCTAAAGCGCATAAAGGAATCGTTAAAGCCCGGATACAGAGTAATGATAAGCCTTCTGGCCGCCAAGGGAAAAGAAGAGTTCTACAACAAATTCGGTTTTATCGACAGGCCGAACGATAACTTCGGATGTGGAATGCACCAGTGGATAGAGTGCGAAAATTGAGCGCCCCGCAAATAGAGACGCTCCTTAAATCAGAAGTTAAATTATGATGCGATCTACTCGAAAGGAGTAAGTTCCCATTTCAAAGGAAGATACTTATCGCCTTCACCGTCTACAATGGTGAAGGCGTTAGTTTTGGGATTCCACTTCATGTAATCCATCTTGGTCTCTGATCCAAGCCATGAATCAGCTCTGATAACGTTGCCATCGCAGAGGAGGATATAATAACCGTTCGTTCCGCTCAAAGCTTTATATGACCCGTAATCAGAGTGCCAGACGATGAGATCAGTGAATTTTGTATAGGTGGAGTTGTCGTTAAATCCGATGAGCAGTTCATCGATTCCGTCGCCATCCAGGTCTTTGAGAAGGTAACCGAGCTGTCTGTCGGGACTCTTGGTCTTAAGTTCATCGGATACCTTAAGTCTCGGAGAAGGATCTTCGTTAGCCCAGTTTGTCCTTATTCCTTCAGTGTAATAATCAACAGCACTCTGGTACCAGTTCTTACGGACCCAGCAGCCTGTAGCACAAGAAATAAAGATGACCAAAACAGTCACTACGAGAATAGTCACCGGAGCCTTCTTCATATTTTTACCCCTCACCCTAAATATAAGAAATATTTTACATTATTCGCTGAATTTTTCCATCCTTATGATGTGCTCTTCGTCCGGATCTGTGATGCCGTTCTTATAGTTGTAGCCCATCCTGAGATAGAAGGGGACGCCCGTGATCGAAGCGGGGATCTCGATACGCTTGGCTCTAGTGAAAAACTCATCCTTTTCGAGCGTGCCGATGATCTGTCTTCCGATGCCCTTGCCCTGATAATCAGGATCTACGAAAATCGTGAAGAGCGAACTCTCGTCTTCTTTACCCCAGTAAGGTCCGATAGCACCGCATCCGATGATCCTGTCAGCGGTTACAGCAACGTAGAAATGCGTCCATGAAGCCATCTCGAGAACATGTTCGGGTGTCTCTGCTGCGATCAGCTGGTCCATCAGATCCTCAGGATAATCATTCCTGTTGGAGATGCTGATGGTTTTGCGGATAAGTTCGGAAACTGCGACAGCGTCCTTATTTTCCAGGCGTCTTATCGTGACACCGGGCACCGAAGTACTGCCGCCCTGCAGATCTTCTTTCTGCGTGCCCAAAACGGCCTGTTCTCTGACTACCTGTGCAGGAAGTCCCATCTTGGTCTCATATTCTTCCTTGGGCATCGGCTTTGAATAGTAGTAGCCCTGGATCATGTTGCAGCCTTCTGCTGCGAGGAATTCAACCTGATGCTCGTCCTCGACGCCTTCAGCAACAGTTGTCATATTGAGTTTCCTGGCGAGCTGGAGGGCCTCTGCTACAACGATCTCGGCTCTGTCGTTGTCATTCTCGCCTCTGAAAAAACCCGCGTCGAGCTTTAAGATGTCGAGCGGCATATCTTTAAGCGAATTGAGTGAAGAGTAGCCCGTACCAAAGTCGTCCATCGATACGAGGAAGCCATAATCTTTAAGCTTCGTAATAGTTGAGAGCATGAGTTTCTTGTCATCGAAGAAAGCACTCTCTGTAAGCTCGATCTCGATAAGATCGTGAGGTGCGCCTTCCTTGTCGATGATATCCTTTATCTGATCTGCGAGGTTGACCATGGCGAAATGCGCACGCGAGACGTTTACGGAAACCGGCACGCACTTTCTGCCTTCGTCGAGCCACTTTTTCTGGTCTCTTGCAATGTGAGCGAGCATATAGTCGTCGATCTCGGTGATGAAACCGCTGTTCTCGAAAATCGGAATGAACTTGCCCGGAGGTACAAATCCCATTTCATCAGATACCCATCTGATAAGGGCCTCTGCGCCAAGCTGCTCATTTGTGCGCGGGTCGTACTTAGGCTGATAGTAGACCTTGAATTCTTCCTTCTCGAGCGCTTCTTTCTGGCGCTTTGTTACGAGATCGATCCACTTCTCGTCTGCGACGAGCTTGTCGTTAAAGAATTCAATACCGGTCTCATCAGTATTCTCCAGCGTGAGACGTGCAGCCGAAGCGTTGTTGTAGAGCAGATCGATATCGGCATTCTTCCTTACATTGGAAGGAATCATGTAAACGCCTGCCTGGAACTTAAAGTCGTGGTCAACGCCGATCGCTTCAAGGCTCTTGATGATGTTCTCTAATCTCTGCTTAACTTCTTCCTCGCTCTCTGCCTTAAGCAGGATCTGGAAGTTGTTGATAGTGCCGTGTGAGCAGATCTCGTTCTTGCCCAGGAATGAGCAGATCTTCTGCCAGATAAGGCGGAGCATCTGTTCGCCCTGGTCAACGGAATGGCAGAGCACGTAATTACGGTACCTTACGAAAATAAGGCTTACGACAGCATATTCGACGCCGGCTTTTCTCTTCTTCAGGATCTCTTTGCTCTTCATTGCAAACCAGAACCAGTTGCGGTTTCCGGTGATGTTGTCCCTTAAGACGAGATTTCTCATTCTTCTGTTGCTTCTGTGCGTTCTGATGAGATTAGCGAGAAGGAGAATGAAGATAAGGCTTATGAGGATATAACTGACTAATTCATAAAGAATGCAGAAAGCAAAATCACTGTAAGTGAAACTGAACTTTGTTTTGAAAGCGATTATCTCGGTATTGTTTCTGACATTATAGGCAGTCCAGTATTCGTATTCGGTATTTACGGTGAGCTCGCCTTTTAACGCTCCGGATATAATGTTCATGAGTTCAGGCGTGATGATGGTGTCATCAACATTCAGATAAGGATTGTTCTCATCTGCAAACAGGAAGAAGTTCTCTTCCATTGAATCTGCGTAAGCATTGCTGAAAAAACCGAACTCATTGGTCTTGAGATTGCTTGTCGGCAGGAGTGCGAATAATGACTTGTGTTCGGTATTATCTTCCTTGTCCTTTACGAGGACGGCGGTAACATAGCCTTTGCTCTTGTCATTCCTGATGATATTCAGTTTGTTGTCAGTAACGAAAACCTTGTATTGTGAGTTGTTGATCACAGCAAAGACGTTATCTAAATCTTCTTCAGACGCGTCATTATAGGCCCTTGCGAGCCTGGCCGTGTTCTCAACCTCATTGAGAGCCTTCATCTTCGTGGCATAGGTCGCGATAAGATCACCCGACAACGATATGACCGCACTGGCAAAGAAAAACACCAGTATGTATATGATCAGCGGGATTACGATGTTGTTCCGGGGTAACTGGTACCTCTTGTCTCTTTTTGTTTTTCTGGCCATTGTTCCTTACTCCATCCTTATTCCAATTCCTTATTCCATTTAAGTGGAGATCTGCCCGAATTATAACATGGTGAAAAGGCTATTTTAAATAGTAGGGGTATATTTAAGAAAGATTTAAGTAGAACAATACAGAAACAATACATAAAAAGCATATGATCGGGGCGTTTCAGTGCGCTTTTCGGGTGCCTGAAAATGTCAAACGGCGGTTTAAGGTTAAGTTAAGGTTCGAAGGATCGTATGTTAAGGTTACTTAGGTAAGATTAGCATGCAAAAACAAGAAACGGGGAGCGAGGACTATGAAAAAAATAGCAGCAATAGTTATTGCTACAGCGATGGTTGTTCCGGTTGTGACAGGGTGCGGTACGGTAACTGTACCGGAGACTTCCGCCAGTGAGACGACCGTCAAAGAATTAGAACCTGCAAGAGCTCAGGATGATTACTTCAGGTTCATTAACCAGGATCGTTTCGATGAAGCTGAATTCGAATACGGCGAGCAGGCATCGGGTGGTGCATTCGATACCAAACTCGTTCGTGAACAGGTAGAAGGCATCATCAAAGACGTTGCAAAAGGAAGCGGATACGCCAAGGGAAGCGAAGAAGAGATCATTAAGAGCGCCTATGATTCATTCATGGCTTATGATTTCAAGAACGAGCCTATCCCGGCAGATCTCATGGAAATGATCGAATCGGTCGATAACTGCAAGACTGTTGATGAGCTTCTTAAGGTTGATGCGAAGCTCGCAAGAGACTACGGCATGCAGGGCTTTTTATGTGTATCACCGAAAGTCAATCCTTTTGATCCGCAGAAGAGAGTAATGACTTTTACTCCTTATTCAGGAGTTCTCAGAACGAGTTTTACCGAATTGAAGGACTCACTCTTTTCAGCTGACAGTATCATGACCGATACCAAGGCTGTATTGGCTACCAGGGGATACGACAAGGAAACGGCAGAAAAGACAGGTAAAAAACTCGCTTATCTCGCGATCGACCTTTACAACGCGACAGACATGGAGCTCGCAGAGGCTCAGTTTGATTATGAATATACAAAGATATTCACCGCAAAAGAAATGAAGGCGATATTTACAAATATCGATCTTGACGGCTATCTTACCGAGATCGGTTTCGATACGTCAAAGATCAAGTCTTATGCTCTTACTGACGAAAGTCAGCTTAAGGCGTTGAACGACATTCTTACAGATGAGAATATCGATGCTCTTAAGGCATTGGAGCTCGGAAATATCTATAACGCTTTTACAAGATATATCGCACCTCACTACACACAGCTCGCCGGAATGGTTCCGAAGAACTACGAGTCCCTGGAAAAACAGGCAGTTGATGAAATCAGGGGTGCTTTCAAAGCTGAGACAGATCCCATCTACGTTGAGCGCTATTACAGCGAAGAGATGGATAAGAAGTTAAGAGACATGTGTGATGATATCAGGGCCGGTTATAAGGAACTCATCACAAAAGCCACATGGCTCTCAGGACCTACGAGAGCTGAGCTCTTAAGAAAGCTCGAGAACATCGTCTATGTAACAGGCTCTGATCTTAAACGACACGACAAAGCCAAGTTCGAGAAAGTTGCAAGCAAGAACTACTATGAACTTTATATCAACTATCAGAGGATCGACCGTCAGGATCTGATCAACAGCTTATATGAGCCCGTATCCAGAACGGACATTCAGATGGCAATGCAGATATTAAACGCCTGCTACAATCCTTCGTTCAATAATATTACGATCACAGTAGCGATCATGATTGATCCTTTCTTCAATAAGGATGCTGACTATTATACGAACTTGGGCGGCCTTGGAATGGTTATCGCTCACGAGATGGGTCATGCTTTTGACAGCAACTGCATCGTATTTAATTCAAAGGGTGAATATAACCCTTCCTGGATCCCTGAATCAGACATGGATACGCTTAAGGCACGTAACGAAAAGGCTGTAAGCTATTTCGAAGATAACTTTACGGTTTTCGGCGTTTATCACGTAAAGGGAGAAGATACTTTAGGCGAGAACTATGCTGACTTAGGCGCCATGGAGTGCATTACTTCCCTGACCAAGACTAAAGAAGACAGGATCAAGCTTTTCGAGAATTATGCGACGATATGGAGCGAGATGCGTACTGATGATTCGATCATTGAACAGATCGCACAGGATCCGCACAGCCCCTCAGTAATAAGAGTAAATGCAGTTCTCTCTACGATCGAAGCATTCTATGAGACATACGATGTCAAGGAAGGCGACGGCATGTATATCGCTCCTGACAAGAGAATTTCTCGCTGGTATTGATGGGGGATAGAAGATGAATATTGTATTGAAAAATTCACTTAAAAATATATTCGGAAAACCTTTCCGCACACTGCTCGTAGTGTTTGCGATCTTTGTATGCTGCCTTTGCGCCATGTTCTGCTTTGACTTGGGAGACAGCGTTACCGGGATCCTGATGAATTACATCGGCAGCATTTCTTCAGCAGACTTTATGGCATCTTCTTCAGGAAGCGATATGTCCAAGCTTCCTGACGGTTTCCCTGAATGCGAAACGATGTCCATAGTCGCAAATAGCGAGCTCATCTACAAGAAGATCGATGGTGAGTACTGCTATGTAACTACCGAGAGTCTTTCCATCTATGGTATCGATGTTGATGAAGCAGTATCCATGAAGTTCATTTCCAAGATCGAGCTTAACAAGGGCGAGATGCTTATTTCAAAGGAGTTTTCCGAAAAGCACGGATATAAAGCGGGCGACAAGATCACTGTCCACGACAGGGCGAAAGAAGAAGTCGAACTTACTATCGCGGGCATTTTCCCGGAGGATACAAAGAATCCTCTCCTTCAGGGCAATAAGGCAATCGTAAACCTCGAGACCAGTGACATGATCTCCTGCGGTGACAGAGAAGCCGACGTCTTAATGATCGATGTTAAGGATAACAGCAGGATCAAAGAGGCAGAGGATCTTCTTAAGTCGGCTTATCCGGATGTTGCTACAACAGACCTGTTCTTCAGCGATTCCGATATGGCAATGATCACTGAGTTCCGCGCGATCTTTTATCTGCTCTTTGCCATCACATTCCTTCTCGTGATCTTTGTTACAGCATCTATCTGCAACAGGATCGTAAGCGAGAGAATGTCATTCATCGGCACATTAAGAAGCCTTGGAATGAGCACAGCGCGCACGGGCCGTATCCTCCTTTTGGAGAATGTGCTCTATGCGCTCCTGGGAAGTGTTCCTGCGGTAGCGTTATATTCTCTGATAAGAAAACCCATGTTTGATTCTCTGTTTATCACAGAAGGCGATGGTATCTCATTGCAGCTTGAGATCCCGGAGTTATCTATCGGCCTTGTCTTAGGCGTTATCATAGGTGCAGTGCTTATCGAGTGCCTGATCCCTTTGAAGGCTATCTTAAATGCGCTCAAGACATCTATCAGAGATATCATTTTCGACAACAGAGACACAGAATACAGATTCAGCAGATCAACATTCGTAATGGGTCTTATCTGCCTTGTTACCGCAGTGGTCACATTCTTCTTCAGGAGCAATATCGTCGGAGCTATCTTCTGCCTCCTTTCAGCTGTAGGCGCTCTCGCATTCCTCTTCCCGAGACTTTTGAGAGTTGTATCAAAGCTCATTCAGAAGGCTGCAGATAAGAAAGATAAATCTGCGTGGTCACTTGCCGCAGCAGAGACTGTCTCGAGAAAGAGCACAGTAGGAAGCGGCGTGTTAAGCGCAACGGCAGCGGCTATGTGCATCGTAGTATATGCGATCGCTGTAGCCATGGGAGACAGCTTCGGAACCATCCCTTATAACTGTGATGTTGTAATGGATGCAAGTAAAGAGGCAAAGTACTACACATATATTGAGCACCTGGAAGGTGTTACAGATGTTGAATCAGTTTATGTAACCACCAGAGAGTATCATCTTAACGATGTCAAAAAGAGCATGGCGGGATACTTCTACGGTCTTCCCGAAGAAGGCTTTAGGAACTATAAGGGATTTACGGATCTCCCCGAAAAACTCGAGGAAGGAAATGTCCTTATCGACAAGAAGCTCGCTAACAGAAAAGGCATTAAAGAAGGCGAGACGATCAAGATAACGATCGCACCTGACAGTGTATTCCCCATCGAAAGAGAATATACGGTCCAGAAGATCTTAGAGAGTAATTCTGCTGACGGCGGCGTTGAAGCAATCGTCATGCCTCTTAAGGAATACAAGATGCTCTTTAACGACACACCAGGTCATATTCTTGTCTCCTGCGATAACGCCGAAAAGGTAAAGAAAGATCTCGAGACATATGCCAAGGGTTCATACACTTCAGTCGATACAGTGCCTGAGCTTATTAAGAAAAGTGAGACAAACAGCAAGCAGACGCTGACGGTTATTACCTGCATCATTGTTGTAGCACTCGGCATGACTGCGATCGGTATGATCTCTAACCAGCTCATAGGTTTCGAAGGAAGAAAGAAGGAGTGTGCAGTTTTGCTCTCAACAGCAATGAGCAGATCTAAGCTGTCCGGAATACTTCTTAAGGAAGTCCTTATAACATCAGTCACAGCATCAGGCGTTGGCACGATCGTTGGAACACTGCTGACACTGGTATTAAAGGCAGCTCTCGATAATACCGAGACAATCGTTCTGAATGTTACTGTAAATCCTGTAACAAACCTTATATTCTTCGCCATTCTGGCACTGGTATTTACAGGCACGGTTCTCTTCCCGATCAAGAACTTAAGGAAGATGAAGATTTCAGAACAGATCAAGTATGAGTAATAAACGGAGGATAATAAAATGACTAAGATCATCGAAGTAAATAATGTAAGCAAGGCTTTCGGTAAGAACGAGAACTTGAACCAGGTATTAAACGGAGCATGCATGAGCGTAGAAGAAGGAGAGTTCGTATCCCTGATGGGTGCATCCGGATCAGGTAAATCCACACTCCTTTACCTTATCGGCGGACTCGACAGAACTTTCGAGGGCAATATCTCAGTCTGCGGACAGGATATCGGCAAACTTAAAGACAAGCAGCTCTCAGATTTGAGACTTAAGAATATGGGATTCGTATTCCAGTTCTATAACCTTGTAATGAACCTTAATGTACAGGACAACATCCTTCTGCCCCAGACGATCAATGGCAAGAAGAAGTCCGACCTTAAGAAAGAACTTGATGAGATCTTAGAGATCACAGGACTTACAGAAAAGCGCAAGGCAATGCCCAACACATTGTCCGGCGGCCAGCAGCAGAGAGTTGCTATCGCAAGAGCGGTCCTCGGCAACCCTCAGATCATTCTTGCTGACGAGCCTACAGGAAACCTGGATGCCCAGTCGAGCAGAGAGATCATGGAATTATTTGCGAAGCTCAACAAGGAAAAAGGACTTACGATCCTTCAGGTAACCCACTCCGAAAAGTGTGCATCATACGGTACACGTACGATCAGGCTTGAGGATGGAAAGACAATTGGCTAACCCCCTCTAATTACCCCGATTATAGATTGCAAGAAGCAGCTTGTGCGAAGAGCGCGGCTGCTTTTTGTATGGGTAATACAAGGCCTTATGAAGAGTCAAAAAATGCGTTTGATTTTTACAATTCTTGTTCGGCTATGCAGAACAGATGTAGTAACAAAACCGGTCATTCTGATTGAATTTTACGATTTTTGTTCGGCTGTACCGAACAAATGCTGAACAAAACCGAAAAAAGCACGCTAAGAAAACGAACTTGACAATGTAAAGATAGCCGCTATAATCCAAGATATTGACAGTGTCAAGATTGGAGTAAGATGGTGAGAAAGAAAATGATTATAACTGCAGTATGTGTGTTGGCGTTGCCTCTGATAATACTGGCTGTCTGGGCAATTATGAGTCCCGGTAAGATCAGGACATATAGTGAACCAAACTCGTTGTCCGAGAAGTTTGTGACGGATATAAACGGAGCGCCAAATGGATTCTTCATAAACAGTAAGAATACAAATAATCCGGTTCTGCTTCTGGTGTCCAGCGGTCCTGGTACGGATGATTACGTATTTACGGACAAATATAAGGATATGACTCTGGAAGAAGATTTCACTGTTGTATATTGGGATTACCGCTATATGGGTATTGCATATAACAGTAAGGCAGATATAGACAGTATTGATCTGGCGCATCTGCTTGATGATACATATGAAGTTACTGAGTATCTTAAGGAGAGATTTAATAAGGATAAGATCTACATCATGGGCTTTTCGGGCGGTTCGCATATTGCATTAAGAGAAGTGCAGAGGCACCCGGAGAACTATTATGCGTATATCGGCATGGCGCAGTGCGTTACGGATTCATATGAGAACGATACCTTGATGTATAACTTCATGAAGGGTGTTTTTGAGTCCCGGGGTGATGCTAAGAACCTTAATAAGCTTGAGGATTCGGTCGTACATCTTGACAGTGGTAACATACAATGTAAAGATTGGTTTGTATATGTAAATCTGCTTCATGAAGCGGGCGGCGGGACGATATATAACAAGAGTGAGTTTGAAGGCATTACGTGGCCTATAATCACATGCGGCTGTTATACGGTTGGTGAGAAGATCGGCTATGTCAGGGGCATGAAGATGTACAGGACGACAAAGCTTTCAAAAGAACTCGACGGTTTTGATTACAGACAGAGCATAACCGATATTAGAGTTCCTGCCTTTTTCATAAGCGGCGAATACGATTACAACTGTCCATGGGAATTGGTCATGGATTACTGCAGTGTTTTAAACGCACCGCAGAAAGAGTTTTACAAAATACCTGATGCTGCGCACAGTCCTTTGTGGGAGAATCCTGAAATGACTTGCAAAGTGTTAAGACAGATAAAGGAGATGACTATTAATGGCTGACAGTTACCATCACGGCAATCTGAGACAGGCACTTATCGATGCCGGTATCAAGATCATTAATGAGAATGGTGAAGAGAATCTTTCCCTAAGAAAGGCTGCAGCAGCCTGCGGTGTTTCCCATGCCGCACCTTATGCGCACTTTAAAGATAAGGAAGAGCTGATCGAAGCGATCAAGGAAAACGTTACTGACAGATTTATGGAAAAGCTCGTCGAAGCAGTTACTGATAAACCTACTGCTGATGCAGCGATCATTGCGATGGGCAGAGCATATGTTACGTTCTTCAGTAAGAATCCTGATTATTTCATATTCCTTTTCGGCAAGCAGAATATTACTGCACACCTTAAGATGAACAGGGAATATAAAGATGATTATCCGCCGTTCCTCCTTCTTCGGAAAATGTATCTGAAGCACCTGGAGGAAGCAGGTCTCGAGAAGACTTATGAAGAGCAGGAGATCGAGCTAATAAAGATATGGTCGATCGTTCACGGCATGGCATCGATTGCATGCATGAAGGGCATCAAGTCCTCTATCAACTGGAATAATATTGATGAAAGGCTGCTTGTTTAAGACATGATTGATTACAGTGATCAGAAAGAATTTGCGAAAGAAGAATTGGAGAGACTGTTTCTCTCGGTTGACTGGTCCTCGGGACACTTTCCGGAAAAGCTTGTAGCAGCAATGAGAAATTATAAGGCAGTTTATTCTGCATGGGACGGAGATAAGCTTGTCGGACTGATCAGCGTAATGGACGACGGAATAATGAATGCGTATGTCCATTACCTTCTGGTCGATCCCGATTATCACGGCGCAGGCATCGGCAAAGAATTGGTTGAGAGGGTTAAGGAATACTATAAAGATTATATGCGTATCTGTGTTATCGCATACGATACGGCAGTCAAGTTTTACGAGCACTGCGGATTTGAGATAAGCGAAGGCGCTTCGCCGATGTGCATAACAACGCTCTGGACATAAGCGGAGGCTTTAAGTGGATAAATTCTGGAACATAACAGGTGAGATTATTGAGATGCTAAGTCTCGTCGATGCTCCGACGGCGTATCTCCTGATCTTTACTCCTGCCTGGCTGTTGTTCCTTATCGTGATCACGGTAATATTCAGAAAGCGCAAAAAGGATTTCTTTAAGATCCTCGCATTTATTCCGTTCCTCAATTTCGCTGTTTTCTATCTGATCAATGCCACCTGGGGTAACCAGTTGTTCGGGTTCCTGAGATATTGTCCGCACCTGGCTGCAGCGATCGTATATTGTGTTGCTTCGTTAGTGATCTCCCGCGGTAAGAGGAAGGTGCTGCCCCTTATTATTTCGGGCTTTTTGGGACTTTGCATTACTGCGTGGGCTGCAGTCTATGTTCTTGCACTGGGTTCAGCTTATCATCTCGGAAATTTCACGCGTTGCGGTTATGAGAAGTCCATGGCCTGCTTAATAACCGAACTCGAGAAGAATTATGTCTTAAGAGATTACAAGGAGATCGATTTCGACGAATTAAGACAGCGGTATATTCCTATGGCCGCTGAGGCCGAGAAAAACAAGGATGAGGAGGCTTTCGCTGAAACCGTAGCCAATCTCTGTTATGAATTCCACGACGGACATCTGTCGATCAGATTAACAGACAAGGAGTTAAGCACCAAAGTAAGAGAGAAGATGGCCGGAAATGATTACGGCTTCTCAATGATAAGGACAGATGAAGGTAAGACTCTTGTCATCCTCGCTGAAGAAGACTCTGAAGCCCATAAGCTTGGTTTACGCGACGGTGTAGAGATCACAGCGTGGGATGGCGTTGAGATCAATGAAGCGATCTCGAAGGTCCGCTGCGTTCAGTTCGTTGAATTCCTGTGTGCTTTCCCTGTAGAAGAAAACGAGGAGATCGTTAAGCCGGTATTCCTTGCGGGAATGGGTGGCGACAGTATCAAGGTCAAGTTCATCGGTGAAGACGGAGTCGAAAAGGAAGTTACCGTCAATAAGATCGGAAGTTATTTCGGAAGGCTCTATAGAGCAGTATATCCTCTGACATCCAAGAAGCATGAAGAGTTCTGTTATTCGGAGATGTTAGACGAGCATTGCGGATATATCTGCATCCCGAGAGAATCTTTCGATCCTGCTAATGATATCTCTGCAGCGCTCAATGATGAATATCCTGAGATCAGGGAACTCATGATCTCCAAGGTTGAAGAGCTGAAGAAGCAGGGCATGGACCGCCTTATCCTCGATATCAGGGGCAATGACGGCGGCATTGACGTAGTTTACGAAGAGATCGTATCTTTGTTTGCAGATAAGATGATGGTAACTTACGGCGGTTTCTACGATGGCACAAGGTTCAGAAAGAGCGAGAACTGGGCATGGGTCATTGAACCTGACGGCAGGTACAGCGATATTCCAGTCGTAGTTCTCGTTAACGCAGGATGCGCGAGCTCGGGCGATCTTTTGGCCTACAGATTATCCCAGTGCCCGAATGTCACCATGATGGGCATCACCAACTCCTGGGGCTCAGCACAGGCCCTTGGCGGCGAGTGCATTTTAAGCGGCGGCAAGATAACTGTCAGATATCCTATGATCGCTTCGCTTGACGATAACGACCGGGTAATTGTAGATGCCGGTAAAGACAGGAAGAGCTCCATAATTCTCGATGAGAAGATCCCGATAGATTACGGCTGCGTTAAGATCCTTTACTACGTTCACGGAGATTACGATCTCGCTTATGCGCGTTATTACCTGAATAATAAACTTGGCGCCTGAAATGTGAGATATTTCGAAAAAAAGGCAAATTTCAAGTATTCACAATATTGATGCTGTTTGTATGCATTTCGTTGTTAGAATAAGCCCGATTTTAAGACAGGACTTATAAAGGACGGATCATGAACAGAAAAATATTAGTTGCTTTATTGACTCTTACGATGCTTGTTTCGGGATGCAGTGTGTCTGCTCCTGCAAACATTGCAGCATCTGAAAATACTTCATCAGAGACGACATCAGAGACAACATCAGAAACGACAGAATCTGAAACTACGACTGAAACGACAAAGGCGGCAGAGCCTTTTGTCTTCAAGCGCCATGTCCATACAAATCTGTTATCACAGTATGTGACAGAAGATATGTGGCAGGACCTTTATAACTATATGGATGCGATTTATGCCGGAGAGGATACTTTCAAGTGCAGTGACAAGAAGTCTTACGAATGGTGCACTCACGATGCTGTAATAGGAACCTTCCTGCCGCCGGTATGCACATTTGTGGAAGGAAACGGCTTTAAGGACGGCGTTGCCAAGTTCAAGTACAAGATGGATAAGGACAAGCTCCATGAGAGGATCGCAGCTTTCGAGAAAGAGATCGAGAAAATGCTTAATGAGGCGATCCGTTCTGACTATTCCGATTTCGAAAAAGTAATGGGCTTATACTATTACATGTGTAGACACTTCGTATATGATTTCAGTCCGCTCGACGGCCAGGGGATCGATGACTTCAGCGATTATGCATGCCTCATGAAGAAGAACGGAATTTGCTGTGAGGTCGCGGGAGCCTATTCCTATCTGCTTATGCAGTGCGGTGTCGAAGCCACTTCCATGGGCGGCGACGGAAAAGGCGGTTTCCATTCATGGACATATGTCGTAATAGGCGGAAAGGGATACCATGTTGATGCCACCTGGGGCCTTCACGGAGAATACCCTGAAGGTGATCTTTTCCTTCAGTATTTCATGATGACTGAAGCCGAGCGCGCATCTGATTTCGAGAAGGAAATGAGGCCGGATTATCTATGGATTTGGGTAGACAAATGCGATATGACGAAGTTCCCGGCGACCGATGACATGTTCGCTAAATTGCATGACGGCGGTTCATATTTCAAAGGAATGAATACTACGGAAAACACCATCACATATGTAAACTCCAGTGGCGAAACGGTAAAGTTCAGTTACGGTGATATGTAACTTGACGGGCTGTATGCTAATATAGCTTTGAGAATAGGGAGGATACATTTATGAAAATACTCAAAGCTGAAAGCTCAGACCTTCAGGAAATATTGGACCTTCAGTATCTCGCTTACCAGAGCGAGGCAGCCTTGTTTGGCAACAAGGACATTCCGCCTTTGAAAGAGACTATAGAAGAACTGACATCAGAGTTTAACAACGGAATCATCTTAAAGATGGTGGATAACGATACTATCGTCGGTTCTGTCAGGGCATATGAAAAGAAGGGTACTGCTTATATCGGCAAGCTCATGGTGCATCCTGATTACAGGCGCCAGGGCAACGGCAGCATACTTCTCAGGGCAATCGAGAAGTTTTATCCCGAGTGCCGTTATGAACTTTTTACAAGCACCAGAAGTGTAGACAATATCAGGCTTTATGAGAATAACGGATACAAGATCTTCAAGGAACAGAAAGTCGATGAAGATCTGGTTTTCGTATACATGGAGAAAAATATCTGAGAGATCCTGTCAGGAAGCCAGGATCATGTATCTGGTCATCTTGAACGACTGCTTAAGATAGGCGATGTTATCGCCGTGGAATTTCTTGTAATTGTAGCCGCCTGCTTTCAGGAGTTTTCCGTACATCATGTAAACTGCTATCGTGGTGCATTCCAAGACAAAGCGTCTGAAGAATCTGATGGATCGCTTATTGCCGAAATGCGAGAGCGTATAGGTCTGGAAAACTATGTGCGGAAGCTCGTCGTGAAGCATCTGGTTGCAGATCGCTCTAAGAGCTTTTGAGCCGATCTGGTCGGCTACGTTGCCCAGTGCGGAATAGTAGGAGAGAGCGATAGTCTCGGCCGTGACGAGGACAGATATCTCAGTAAACACCTTACCGTTGTGGCGCAGATCCCTGAATATCTTATCGAGCTTATTTTTCTTCGCCTTGGGTTCGTTGTGGTGCTTCAGATACCATGCAAGATAAGCCGAGTGGAAGTTCTCTTCCTTGATAAACAGATTCATTGTCTCGGCGTAGTAAGGCTCGTTGTGTTCCTTTCCGAACTTTTTGGCGAGCTCGGCAAGATATACACCATCGCTGTGTTCGCCCATCTGGAAAGCCTTGATCGATTTGAAGATCAGCTTTTTCTCTTCATCGGTCAGTTCAGGCTCATCAGAAAAATCTACCTCGAGCCTTGCTTTGTCATTCTCCTTAAAATGATTAAGCCAGTCTGCGTAGTTGTAATCGACCCATTCCTGATTTGTCAGATTATGCATGGTGACCTCCTTGGCTTATCCGTCAGGTCTGCCTTTCACTTAAAATATACCTGATTCCTTCTTCAAAGTCTTCCGCTTTGTTAGTCAGAAGTATGGCTTTTAATCTGTCCATGACCGTACTGTACCTTAATTCTTCAGGAACGATCTCATCGTATTTCTTAAGTCTTTCACAATTCTTATCGTATTGCTCCAGCAAGTCTCTGAGATTTTTTTTTGAGAGATTCTCTGAGTTTTTCATTTGCCATTATTGCATTGCCGGCGGATCTGTTGTTCTCATCTCTCTTTTTCCTGGCGATAAATCCTCCGATCAGGTGTATCAGCGCGAAAACTCCGGCGAGGAAGAGCATTCCTTTGATATGAGAATTGGCATATTCAGTGTTGCCGGACTTATAGAGAAATTCGCTGATGCCGCAAAATATAAAAGTCGGGATGGAGAGGGCGAAAGTGACAATGAATGAAGCTGCAAGAAATTTTGTGAAGAATTCGAAAGCAGTATAGTGCTTGATGTTTTCATTTATTGGACGCGCGATCCTCTTGTCGAGATCTTCGATCTTAGCCTGGAGCTTTTCCTGCTCATGGTATCCTTTGCTGATCTCATAAGCCAGCGCGATGCTTTCTTCTCTGTTCATGTCACTTCCCCCTTTCTGCTTTTTTCGGTTGTTCCCGTCTTGACGTTCGCTTAAATGAAGCTCTCGATGTAATAGCCTCCGGCATTGTCGGAATTGATGTCGATATTGAAAAGATATGAGCCGAGCATCATGTCGTGTGTGTAACTGCCTTCAACAGGATGATCGTTGCCGTCGCGGTCAGTTACCGTGAACGTGACATCCATGGCGAAGGGCTTGTCGAGGGGCGTATCTCCGAGCTGGTCCTTTGTGATCGTCATGTAGACAAAATCATTTTTCCTTATGAGTCTGCCGCTTTCAGATGCTGCTTCAGAACAGAAAGTTGTCTCGCCGTTTATCGTCACATAACAGTTAACGCGCTGGATGTTTCTGCACTTAACTTTCAATGCGATCGAAGCAGGTGTGTCGTTTTCTATAGCGTGGTGAAGACCAGAAGAACCCCAGCAGTCAAAACCGTTCGATTCGACATAAGACGGCGTTTGGATATCCATGTCCTTCGTGTCATTAGCACGGTAGTAACGCCAGCTTCCTCTGATGCTGTTGATGCTAACCTCCATAAGATAATTGCACTCGGGATCTTCAACGAGCGTGTAGAGACGGTAATCTTCGCGGTGATCCAGATATCCGATACATTCCTTTACATGGTCATCCGGAACAGCCGTGGTCGAAGTGCCAAAGTGCGTATAGACTCTTCCGTTATATTCAATGGCCATCGCGTTAGAATCCGCGGCATAGACCGACGTGTACATAACAGGATTTTCCGGGAGCCTGTATTTGCCTTTGTCCCTGTCGGGCTTGCCGCATCCGGATAAGAGGAGCGCTATGCCCAATATTGCTGCTGTTACCTTAATCTTTCTCATTTCTATTATCTCCTTGTAACCCTGTTTGGGTTGAGGTTATGATACACCCCTGGAATGAGAAATTCAACAAAAATTTATCGAATTACAATAAATATTTCTCGAATGCCTTATGTTTGCCGAAAAATGATCCTCGAGAACTAAATGGATTTTTAGGCGCGTTCTCAGACAAAAATGCCCTATATATCACAATCCGCGCGCAGGCGTTAAGTATATAATTCAGGAAAAGGGAGACGATTACCATGAAACAGCGAAACGGCATCTCGATCTTAGGCTACGGCTGCATGAGATTTACCAGAAACGGCAATACACTCGATTTTGACAAAGCCGAGCGCGAATTCATGCGCGCTTACGAACTCGGAGTCAATTATTTCGACACGGCATATATATATCCCGGCAACGAGGATCTGGTCGGCCGCATCATCGAAAAGAACGGCATCAGGGACAAGATCAATCTCGCGACCAAGCTCCCGCAGTATCTCATTAAGAACCGCGCCGCGCTGGACAAGTATTTCGACGAGGAATTAAAGCGCCTCCGCACTGACTATGTCGACTATTACCTGATGCATCACATGACGGATCTCGCCCAGTGGGAAAAGCTTAAAGAATTGGGCATCATCGAGTGGATCGAAGAGAAAAAGAAGAGCGGCCAGATAAGGCACATCGGTTTTTCTTTCCACGGCGACACAAAGACTTATCTCAGCATTCTGAATGCTTACGATTGGGAGCTGAGCCTGGTTCAGTACAACTATCTTGATGAGCACACACAGGCCGGCCGCGCAGGCATTGAAGCCGCTGCCAAGAAAGGCGTCAAGGTATGCATCATGGAGCCTTTGCGCGGTGGAAAGCTGGTAGACCTACTGCCGGAAAAGGCCAAGCGCGAGATTGCTAATGAGCCTCACGGCAGATCCCCCGCAGAGTGGGCATTCCGCTGGCTTTGGAACCAGCCGGAGATCACGTGCGTACTGTCCGGCATGAACTCTATCGAAATGATCGAAGAGAACTGCCGCATCGCCTCAGAGGTCGAAGCCGGCGAGTTCGGCCCTGAAGAAAAAGAATTTATTGCCAAGATCAGAAATTACATCATCGAGAGCACCAAAGTAAACTGCACAGGCTGCAGATACTGCATGCCGTGCCCCAAAGGCGTAGACATCCCGGCGATATTCTCCTGCTACAACCACATGTATTCGGAGACTAAGAACTCCGGCCGTCTGGAATACTTCCAGACCGTGGCACTTCGAATGACTCCCGCCGACGCCTCCTTGTGCGTTAAGTGTGGCAAGTGCGAGCAGCACTGCCCCCAGAGCATCCCGATCAGGGAAAAGCTCGTTGAAGCCGACAAGCACTTAAGACCCTGGTGGCAGAAGGTGTATCTTAAGCTCGCCAAGCGAGTGATGGTGGGGAAGAAGAAGTAAATCCTCAGGTTTGATTTCATAATCCAGGCAGAACCCCAGGCGCCGCCTGAAGTTTTGCCTGAAGTTTGGGCATTTTTCGGGCGTTTTTCAGGCGGAACCCCAGGCGCCGCCTGAAGTTTTGCCTGAAGTTTGGGTGTTTTTCGGGCGATTTTCAGGCGGAATCCCAGGCGCCGCCTGAAGTTTTGCCTGGAGTTTTGAATCAGGGAGCATTTGAACGGCAAAACGAACGGCGCCGCCGTCCAAAACGCCGTCAAAACCACCCAAAAAGTGCCAAATAAACGGCAAAACGAACGGCGCCGCCGTCCAAAACGCCGTCGAAACTGCCCAAAAAGTGCCAAATGAACGGCAAAACGAACGGCGCCGCCGTCCAAAACGCCGTCGAAACTGCCCGTAGCCCTCTCCCGCACACGAAACAACCCATAATTCTTATGAAACCTGACATCTTTCCGGGCATTGGGCTAACCCTGATTGCTTTTATACGGGCGAGATGATACCTTATCGTTAACAGTTCTGAATGCGGAAGGTTCGTCCTGACGCGGAAGGCTTTAAGTAAATCTACATACTTATTTGCTTCAGAACCTTGTTTGCCCGAGTGGGTGAAAGGAGGTCAAATGGAGACGAGAGTTGCTATTATCGGCATTATTGTCGAGAATCCCGATTCAGTTGCACAGATTAATGACATACTCCACGAAGTCAGGGATTATGTCGTCGGAAGGATGGGTATTCCTTACAAAGAGAGGAATATTTCCATTATCAGTGTCGTCGTGGACGCACCCGAGAATCTGATAAGTTCGGTATCCGGCAAGCTCGGCATGCTCGACGGCGTATCGGCGAAGATAACGTATTCGAGACTTGCCAAGAATGACTGACATCCAAAACATAATCCAAAAACTTTGTGACACAGGCACTTTAACGCGCGAAGAGATCATCACGCTTCTCGAAAACCGTGACTCTGAGATACAGGCTGAACTTGCGAAAAAGGCATCCGAAGCTTCCAAAAAGCACTACGGAAACAAGGTCTTCGTAAGAGGTCTTATCGAGTTCACCAACTACTGCAGGAACGACTGTTATTACTGCGGTATCAGGTGCGGTAATAAGAATGCCGAGCGTTACAGATTATCCAAAGACGAGATAGTCGAATGCGCATCCTACGGTTACGGCCTGGGATTCAGGACGATAGTTCTGCAGGGCGGAGAGGACATGTTCTACACTGACGATATGATGGTGGACATCATAAAGTCGATAAAGGAAGTTCATCCTGACGTAGCAGTGACGCTTTCGATAGGCGAGAAGAGTTATGAATCTTATAAAGCTTTTTTCGATGCGGGCGCTGACAGATATCTGTTAAGGCACGAGACGGCTGATGTAAATCACTACGCTAAGCTCCATCCAAAGAACCTTTCTGCGGAGAACAGACAGCAGTGTCTTTATAACCTGAAGAAGATCGGTTTTCAGACCGGTGCGGGATTCATGGTGGGTTCGCCTTATCAGACGACAGAGAACATTGCAGATGACCTGCTGTTCCTTAAAAAGCTCGATCCCGAGATGATAGGCATTGGTCCGTTCATACCGCACAAGGACACGGTTTTCGCTGACGCGAAGGCAGGAGATCTGAACCTCACTTTGTTCCTGTTAAGCGTCATAAGGCTGATGCTTCCGACGGTGCTGCTTCCTGCGACTACTGCGTTAGGAACTGTTAATCCGAGAGGAAGAGAGCTTGGGATCCTGGCGGGCGCGAATGTAGTTATGCCGAACTTATCGCCCGTAGGTGTCAGAAAGAAATATGCTCTGTACGACAACAAGATATGCACCGGCGAAGAAGCCGCGGAATGCATGAATTGCCTGAAGAACAGGATAAGCAGTATAGGTTACGAGATCGTCACTGACAGAGGTGACAACATAAAGTATAAAAACGAAAGAAGGTAAATTAAATGTACGATCCTAAATCAATGAAAGCAGAAGAATTTATCGACGACAGCGAGATCTTGGAATCTCTGAAGTATGCTGACGAGAACAAGAGCAATGTAGAAGTAATCGATCAGATCCTCGAAAAAGCACGCGAGAGAAAGGGCCTTTCACATAGAGACGCTTCAGTCCTTCTCGCATGCGATATCCCTGAAAAGAATGAAGAGATCTATGCGTTAGCAGAGCAGATCAAGAAGGATTTCTACGGAAACAGAATCGTTCTTTTCGCGCCCCTGTACTTATCAAACTACTGCATCAACGGATGCATCTACTGCCCTTATCACGGAAAGAATAAGACCATTCCGAGAGTAAAGCTTACGCAGGAGCAGATCAGGGATGAGGTAATCGCTCTGCAGGACATGGGCCACAAGAGACTTGCGATCGAAGCAGGTGAAGATCCTGTTAATAACCCTATCGAATATATCCTGGAGAGCATCAAGACGATCTACTCCATCAAGCACAAGAACGGCGCGATCAGACGTGTAAACGTTAACATCGCTGCTACTACAGTTGAGAACTACAGAAAGCTCCACGAGGCAGGAATCGGCACATATATCCTCTTCCAGGAGACATACCACAAAGAGTCATATGAGATCCTGCACCCCACAGGACCTAAGCACGATTACGCTTACCACACAGAGGCTATGGACAGAGCGATGGAAGGCGGTATCGACGACGTTGGTCTTGGCGTTCTTTTCGGACTTGATAAGTACCGCTATGAGTTCGCGGGAATCTTAATGCACGCTGAGCACCTTGAGGCTGTTCACGGCGTTGGTCCTCACACAATCTCTGTTCCGAGACTCTGCCCTGCAGATGATATCGACGTTAATGATTTCAGTAATGCTATCGATGACGATACTTTCGCAAAGATCGTTGCATGCATCAGAATTGCCGTTCCTTACACAGGCATGATCGTTTCCACACGTGAATCACAGAAGTCCAGAGAGCGCGTTCTGCACCTCGGTATCTCACAGATCTCCGGCGGTTCCAGAACATCTGTCGGCGGTTACACACACGAAGAGAGAGTCGACGAGACAGCACAGTTCGACGTATCCGACACGCGTACGCTCGACCAGGTAATGAAGTGGCTCATCGACATGGATTATGTTCCTTCTTTCTGCACGGCATGCTATCGTGAAGGCAGAACGGGCGACAGGTTCATGGCCCTCTGCAAAGCTAAGCAAATCCAGAACTGCTGCCTGCCTAACGCACTCATGACATTGAAGGAATATCTTATGGACTATGCTTCTCCCGAGACACGCGAAGTCGGCGAAAAGCTTATCGAGAAGAATATTCCTGACGTAACAAACGAGAAGGCAAGAGCGGTGCTCAGAGACAGGCTCATTGCTATTGAGAATGGCGAGCGCGACTTCAGATTCTGATATTTTGACAGAAACTGAATTGGTCTAGTGTAAATTTGAGGCTAAACTTGAGGGTGTAGCCTCACAAACTGCCTCAAATTTATACGAGATGAAGGGATTTGAGGCTAAATTTGAGGCTATGACCTCACAAACAGCCTCAAATTTTCATAGATGAGATGGATTTTAAGAGGTACACCATGGAACGCACACACATAGCATTTTTCGGGCGCCGCAACGCAGGCAAATCAAGCCTCGTAAACAGATTTACTTCGCAGGAAATTTCGATAGTTTCTGACGTTGCAGGCACGACGACGGATCCTGTCAGGAAGACTATGGAACTGCTGCCGTTAGGTCCTGTTGTGATCATTGATACTCCCGGAATCGACGATGAGGGAGCGCTCGGCAGCAAGCGCATCGAGAGAAGCATCAGGGTATTGGATGAGACCGATATTGCTATACTTGTCGTTGATGGCAGCATCGGTATGGGCGCTGACGAGAAGGCGCTTTTGGACGAATTTACTAAGCGCAAGATACCTCATCTGGTGGTCGTAAATAAGAGCGATCTCGGCACATCAGAAGTGCCTGAAGATGCAATGGTAGTAAGCGCTCTGAAGGGCGAGGGCATTGAGGAACTGAAGGAAACAGTTGCTGTCATCATCAGGCAGCGCAAAACACGCCCTCTGGTATCTGACCTTGTCGAAGAAGGTGATCTGGTAGTGCTCGTTGTTCCTATCGACAAGTCAGCTCCCAAAGACCGCCTTATCCTTCCGCAGCAGATGGTCATAAGAGACCTGTTGGGCAAGGGCGCGATACCTGTCGTTGTTAAGGATACGGAACTGGAAATAGCGCTCGCAAAAGTCGGCAAAGTAAGAATGGTAATAACCGACAGCCAGGCCTTTGCAAAGGTCTCAAAGATCGTTCCTAAGGATATTCCGCTTACATCTTTTTCTATTCTCATGGCAAGATTTAAGGGGATCCTCGACCAGTCGATCGAGGGCGCAAATATGTTAGATAACCTTAAAGACGGCGCGAAGATCCTGATAAGCGAAGGATGCACGCATCACCGCCAGTGCGAGGATATTGGAACAGTAAAGCTTCCGGGCTGGATCAGGGAATATACGGGCGTAGATTTTGACTTTAAGTTCACGTCCGGATTAGAGTTTCCAAAAGACCTTAAAGAGTACGATCTGATAATCCATTGCGGCGCCTGCATGCTCGGTGAGACCGAAGTCATGAGCCGCTACCAGAAGGCAAGAGACCAGGGAATTCCGATGACCAATTACGGAATTGCTATAGGCAAGATGAAGGGAATATTGGACAGGGTCATCAGGTTTAATTAACAAATCACAAACCAATCTGACAAAGAGAAAAATGGCGGAGTTTTGCTTACAAAATTCCGCTATTTTTAATTGTATTCGCTATTGGGGCAGGCATAATGTTTGCAGTGCTTTTGGGGAAGGCACAATACATTTTATGAGGTGATAATAGTGAAAAAATCGATCTACACAAAGGCTGCTTCGGTAATTCTTTCTGTGGCAGCAGCTGCATCATTTGAAGCATGCAGTTTAACCGTAAGCGGCAATGGAAACGCACAGACGGAAAAGGACACGTCTTCGGCAGTTACTTCTGAAGAAGCACCTTCTCTGACAGAGCAATCCGGGGAAGACACATCGGCATCTTCTGAAATCTCTTCCGGTGAGAATTCTTACGACAGATTCATTGAAGGATTTAAGAATGCCGTAAATAATCCTGAAAACGCATGGTACTACGGTCCGGATATTGAATCCGGCAAAGCGTCAGATGAAGATACCGGAATCTATATTGCAAGCACAGGTTTCTGGGGCGATTCGTTTACTTATATCCTTTACGACATGGATAAGGATGGGACAGACGAGCTCTTTATCGGTGAACAGGTTGATGACCAGGGCGAACAGAAGATCAATCTTTTTGGTGTCGTAACGATCGCAGACGGCAAATACAAGGTAATTGCAGCAGGCTGGGAGAGATGCGAACTTAATTATCTTGGCGGGATCAATTTCTTGGATTCCGGTTCCAGCGGAGCAAGCTTCTCAGGAGCTTCTCTCTACAAATATAATTCCCAGACGAAGAATCTGGACATCATCTACAACATAGAGTATGAGACCAAGGAAGACGGAACTACCAGCACCGAATTATTCGAAGGAGAGAACGGCAAGATCAAGTCAAATGTCGCTGCCTGCAAGGGCAAGGAAGCAGAAGAGAAATTCGATAATGCCAAGAAAGAAGCTTCGAAAGAAAAGAACGAGCTTATCGGCAGGGAATGGATCAAAGTCTCATTCAAGTAACATCAGCTATTATATTTTCTTATGGGGTTGTCTCGAAAAGAGGCAGCCCCTCTTTATTTTTTACGGCTCCTGTTAATAGCAAGGCAGACAGTATATACGATAAACAGCATAAGGGTGACAAGGCCAAGCAGTCCTGCCAGGTAATACTTTTCGCCGGTAATGTTATAGATCCATTCAAGAGGCGAGTTTCTCGTAGGATACATGAGGAACAGGTAATCCTGGCCATAAGCGCGGTCCAGAAGGTATATCGGAGGTGCGGCGATTGCCAGGAACAGATATGAATACCAGAAGTGTTTGAACGATACGCGGACGTCCTTCCTTACGAGGAAAATGAGAGGTATGAATACCAGAAGCGAGTGCGTAAGAAAGCACAGCATCGGCAGGTAAGACCAGAAGGGCCTGTATGTCCAGTCGGGGAAGAGCAGGGCGCCTATTGCTCCGGGGAGGATCAGGACCAGTGATACTTCGGCAAAATAGGACCTGACTTTGCCATGCGTCAAAGATGCCAGGAGATTTACGAAAATACCGAGATTACAAAGGTGAAGCGGGAGGAAGTCTAAGATATTTCCGCCTTCACTTACAAGGAGAATGTCCTGCAGCGCTTCTCCTGCGAGTGTTATAAGTGAGAGGATCAGGACGATCCTGCGGGCATTCTTTTCCGGGCTTCTGCGGATGAGCAGGAGTCCTATGGTTATTGCTATCGCGATAAAGATGAGCATTCCTATGTGCTCGGGACAAAAATGCGAGAATGTGGTCATCTTGGCAGGCGCTTTCTTAATGTTGCCTTCATTGTAGCACCACGCTGCGCCCGCATGAACATTGGAGCTGAACACAGTTTCGGTACATTAGTGCATATTTAAGAAATCGTGATTATAATAAAAGAGTCTGGTAGTCAAAATAAATTGAGGGTTTTATGCATAACAACAGGAAGACGCTTTTAATTACGCTTACAGCGACTTTTGTGCTTATGGCACTGCTGGTCACTTATACGACCAGGCTTATGTATCAGTCGTCCTATTCGCATACTTATGAACTCGGCAATGACAAGACTGCGGCAATAACGGCCGATATCGAGAATTACCTTGAGACCGCGAGATCAGTTCTCTGGGTGGCAGCTGATACTGTTGACCATATGGTCGCAAACGGCGCCACCAATGAAGAGATCGTTGAATATATCACCCGTGAATCTACCAATACGGCATCACAGTTCGATTCCAGCTACACAGGCCTTTACGGTTATATAAATGGCAAGTACGTCGACGGTGTGGGCTGGGTACCGCCTGAAGATTACGATCCGACAGCGAGGGACTGGTATAAGGAATCTGTTGCAGCAGGCGGACAGCCGCTTGTAGTAAATCCTTATGTCGACGCACAGACAGGAAATGTAATCATCTCAGTATGTAAAGCACTCACTAATACCAATGATGTTCTCGGACTGGATCTTACTTTGTCCGGAGTCCAGGAGACGGTTGAAAAAGTCCAGATCGATGGAAAAGGATACGGATTCATCCTTAATTACGACGGCACGGTCATAGCTCATCATGACAGCTCGGAGAGGGGCAAAAACTATAGCGAAGACCCTGATAAAAAGGAACTTTATGAGAAGATCATGAGCGTTGATAAGGGCAATTTCGATATGGTAATTGACGGCAGGAAATGCACTGTCTTTGTCGATGATGTCATTAGCCAGTGGCATTTGGCGGTAGTTGTCGAGAAGAGCGACCTCCTGAAAAACACATGGCGTGTCCTTACATTAAGCATCATTATAGGGCTCATTGTTTTCGCGTTGATTTCCGCTTTCTACATTATCGGCTACAGACACGAGACCAATGTCATGAAGCGTATGGAAGAGATGAAGGCGACGGAGCAGAAGAGAGAATATGAAGCCAAGCTCCTCATGCTCGAAAAAGCTGCGGCCGACACTGCGAACAAGGCAAAGAGCGACTTCCTGGCCGATATGTCGCACGAGATCAGAACGCCTATCAATGCCGTTCTCGGCATGAATGAAATGATCTTAAGAGAGTCCGGCGATGAGCGCATCCTGGAGTATTCGTCCAATATAAAGAGTGCCGGAAATACATTGCTCTCGATCATCAACAATATCCTGGATTTCTCCAAGATCGAAGACGGTAAGATGACTCTGGTCCCTGCCGAATTTGATGCTGCAGAGCTCATTACAAACCTTGTAAATACGATCAGCGAGCGTGCGCATTCAAAGGGGCTGGAGTTCATTACGGAAATAGATGAGTCTGTCCCTTCCAAGCTCTACGGAGATGATGTAAGGATATCCCAGATCGTGATGAATCTTCTTACCAATGCCGTCAAATATACGGAGAGCGGTAGCGTTACTCTGCGCGTAAAGAATAACGGTATATCTGACGGCAATGTTAAACTCCGTTTTGATGTGATCGATACCGGAATCGGAATAAAGGAAGAGGATCTGGGCAAGCTTTTCGAATCATTCAAGCGTATTGAGGAGAAGCGCAACCGCCATATCGAAGGCACAGGTCTCGGTATCTCAATCGTCTGCAAGCTCCTTGCCATGATGGACAGTAAGCTCGATGTCGAGAGCCAGTATGCGATAGGTTCCACTTTCGGATTCGACTTGAAACTCCGTGTAATAGATCCCGAGCCTGTCGGAAAGTACGACGAGAAGAGAAAGACCGCATCAGCCAGAGACGAGGAAGTCCATATCTTCGCGCCCGGTGCCAGGATCCTGGTAACGGATGACAACGGCATGAACCTCAAGGTCGCCGTAAACTTCATGAAAATATTCGGCATTACTCCTGTTACATGTTCATCGGGAATCGAGACCATCGAACTGATGCGCAAGGACAGGTTCGATATCGTCTTCTTGGATCACATGATGCCCAACATGGACGGCGTGGAGACTCTTAAGGCATTAAAGGACGAGAATCTTCTTAATGGTGCCGTCGTTATCGCGCTTACCGCCAACGCTGTTGTAGGTGCTGAGAAGCAGTACCTTAGCGCGGGCTTTGACGGGTACCTCTCCAAGCCTATTACGGTCAATGATCTCGAGAAGACCCTTAAGAAATACCTGCCTGCAGAAGTCATTGAGAGTGGTGCATCTGAAGTTGAAGCAGAGAAGAGTTCAAAATTGTCTTTGGAAAAACTCCGCACGATCGGGCTTAATGTTGACGCTGCCCTCATGTACACATGTAACGATGAGGATTTTTATAAGGAACTCCTCACGGATTATGCGAAGAGCGCAGAGGATAAGTGCAGCGAGCTCTCCTCATATCTCGAAAACAAAGACCTCAAAAACTATGAGATCCTTGTCCATTCGCTCAAGAGTGCGTCAAAGACCGTCGGCGCGGATGACCTGTCAGACATGGCAAAGGTGCTCGAGGAAGCTTCGAGGAATAAAGATATATGCTTCGTTAATGAACATCACGAGGCCTTTGTAGAGAGCTTTACGGGCCTTGCAGGCAGGATATTAGGATAAACAGGAACAGCCCTGAAATTCTCTATTGTTGATGCTCCTATATAGGTGTACAATCGTGTCGCTATGTTAGAACGCATCAAGAAAGACCCTGTATTTTTCATTTCAGGAATACTCGCAATAGTATCCTGTTTCTTTGTCACTCCTGACGAAGAATATTTTGGCTATATTGATTTCAGGGTTTTGGCAATCCTTTTTTGCATGATGCTCGTAGTATCAGAACTCGTAATACTCGGTGTCTTCGATAAGCTCACAAATAAACTTCTGTCCAAAGTCCATTCATCAAGGCTCGTGTCGCTTATCCTCGTCTGGCTCGCATTCTTCATGGGAATGATCCTGACAAATGACGTTACGCTCGTAACGCTCGTTCCTTTCGCAATCGCCCTGATGAAGACATTTGACGACAGAAGGACTCTGACATTCACGCTTATTCTCATGACTGTTGCGACAAACTTAGGAAGCATGCAGACACCGATCGGCAACCCTCAGAATATATATCTTTACACGCACTATCAGATGGAGATCGGCAGCTTTATGCTGATGATGCTTCCTTATTCTTTGTGTTCTCTCGTTCTCGTTACCATTGCCGTATTCATCCTTTGCAAGGATATGAAGATACAGCACGAAAAGGAGACGGAGCAAAAGAAGATCTCCGGAGTTAAGCTCGCTATATGCATCGCGCTCTTTATCGCGAGCCTGCTCGTAGTATTAAGAGTCGTTCACTTCCTTATAGTTTTCGCCCTGCTCGCAATAGTAATGCTCATTATGGACCGTAAAGCATTTAAGGGTGTCGACTATACGCTCCTTATCACATTCGTGTTTTTCTTTGTCTTCGTCGGCAACATGGGCAGGATCGACGTCGTCTATAACACGATATCAGGCATCGTCGAGAAGTCGCCCGTTCTTACGGCTATCGCATCTTCGCAGGTAATAAGCAACGTTCCCGCAGCGCTTCTCCTGTCGGCTTTTACTGACAATGGCAGGGCGCTTGTAATCGGTACAAACTTAGGCGGATTGGGAACGCTTATCGCGAGCATGGCAAGCCTTATCACTTACAAATTCCATGCTGCTCTTCCCAAGGCGAAAGACAAATCCGTCAATTATATCGGCGCATTCAGCGTCGTAAATATCGTTTTTTTGGCAATTCTTCTCGGAGTGTACTTTATTCTCAGATAGTTCCATGATATATAATTAAAGCGTCAAAGATTTTTTATTGCGCTGCTATATCATTGGGGGGCTGTGAGATGAGCGGTAGATACTTTTGGAAGTTTGAATGTTTGGCTTTGGCTGTTTCAATCTGCTTTGGCACGCTTGCATTAAGCGGATGTCAGCAAAAGCCTGAAGAATCGGAGACTGAAACAACGGCTGCAGTGACTGAACCGGCAGTTACCGAACCTGCTGAAACAACCATTACGCCGTCGCCGACACCGGCTCCGATGACCGACAGCGAAGCTGAAGCCGAAGCGCTGAAGATAGCAGAACAATTCGGCCTTTCCAAGGAAGAATTAAGAGGTAAGTATGCTCTGTTCCTCAGGTATTCTTATGTGGTTATAAATAATCCTGAAGTAGCTGAATACAGGCAGTATCTGTTTAATTTCTTCCCGTTGGTTGCTGATCATCTTAAGAGTGAGAATGAAGAGTCATTCTTTAGAAAAGTCAGCGGGCTTGGAATGTATACAGTAACTACCAATGATTTCGCCGGCGGATTCTCAGGTAATACGATTCAGTTTAATTCTGATAATGTGAAATATTGGGGTGAAGCATACCAGAGTCTTGTTGTTTACCATGAGACCATGCACTTTATGGATGCCTGGATCGATGGTGAAGTCGGTGAAGTCTACGTTATGAATGACGGAACGTTCGAATTCCATCCTCATTCCGAAGAGGGCGGTTTTGATGACAGCAATGTCGTATATCACTCTGGCATGGGTTATTTTACTGAAGGCGGAGCGGAGAAATATAAGACAGAGTACTTTACCAAGGCGAGTACGGATCCGACGCCTACAGGACTGGAGTTCCTTGTCGGATTGGATTATATCTTCGGAAAAGAAACCGTCGATGACATTTTCTTCAGCCATGATACAGGCGTTAAGTTCTGTAAGTTAATGAAGGACAATGGTTTCACCGATGATGAGATCATCCGCATGTTGAGAACATCGGTAACCGATTCGGTAATGAAAGACGGCTCTAAGTATATCGATCCGCGAGAAGTCCTTATCAGGTTCTACATTAAAAAGATCGGTCCGGACTACGCGAAGGATGCAAAATTCTGCAGGATCATTGCAAGCCTTGATAAGAATCTCATTAACAAGATCCCTACTGAATACCGCAGTTTTATAACCAAAGTTACAAAGGAAGCACAGAAAACCAACAGCGGAATGCTCAAGCAGGTTCGAAAGAAGGTTGGTACTCAGGATGCTTACTTTGAGGCTAATCCGTATACGATCTTTATCGACGGAGAACTTAAGCTTGTAACTATGCTCTGCACATACAAAAAGGAAAAACCTGTCTATACCTCCGTTATCTTTAATTATGATTTTGATAAGAAATCTGTTAAGAGTATCGAACTGTATAAAGACTGGAATCCGAAGAAGCAGGATAGCAGCAATAAGAAGCTTCCGGCTGAAGAAGCAGATGCATTAGTCAAAACACTTTACAGAGATAATTCTGAGGCTCATAACCAGACTGTTATTGGAACTTCCTCTCTTGGTTCCGACAAATATAAAAAAGCGGAAGAACTGGGAAATAAGTATGGCATCAAGATATGGTTTGCTGATCTCACACCTGATGGTGTGCTGTTCACTGAATTTACAAAAGCTGATGACAGTTTGGCTATCACACAAACTCTTGAAAGCATAGAAAAGGTACTTTCATTGTATCCGGAAGACTACTTCGATCAACTGTTGTTTGAGTATTATGATGGTGTCGCTATCTGTCTTTATACAGGTTGGTTTGAAGAAGCATTCCCTGCGTCGATGTATATTAATGGTAAGAACTATCTCCTGTTCTACGTTGACACTGAGATCGATCATGTTCAGGGACATGCTGGTGGTGACGCTATCCTCAAGATGTTCCCGGACGCAACACCCATGGAAGCAAATCTCATCTGTGATATCGGAAGAGCAACTGAGAAGATAGTTGCTTATAAAAACAGCCACTACGAGAAGCCGGTTAACACGAATTCAAGCTGGGGGTCTAAGAATTACAAGGGCTTCAAGTATCTGAATTCCACAGACAGCAATAAGCTTGCAAAACAGGCGAAGAAGACAAAGATGCAGTACTTCCTTTGCAAGGAGTCCCTGATAAGCGCCAAGAATGACAGACTGCTGACTTATGAGTATATGATGCTCCTGGCACTTACGGGCAAGAAACCGGAAGAGAAGCTTTCCAAGGAGTGCCTGGCTAAGCTTAAAGAAATGAAAAACGCCATAAGGACGGATTTTGATACCACGAACTGGCCCGGCTTAACATCCTGGGAAAGAGCAATGATGAAGCTTTAAACCAAAAAGATCCCGCAGTTAATTGCGGGATTTTTTTGTTTTACTTGCGTTCGTTTAATACTTTCTGGGCTCTGTCCTGAGCGATCTTCGTGACGGAAGAAAGGTCCTTTTGGCCAGAGAAATATGCAGGCATTTCTTCGATCAGGATAATGGTGATCTGGGGATCGATCGAGTCAATTCCGGAACAGCTCTCGATTATCTTCTCCATCTTATTTATTTCTTTGTCTGTAAGGACAAAGTTCTCCTGAGATAAACCGTAATCTCCGAAGTGTGCACGAAAACCGATGCCATTAAAGTATTCGATGGCTGCCTCGGCGCCTGTGCGGAAAGCTTTGCGGTTGGCAACAAAACAATCGCTCATGGCGAGTTCTGACTGGATTTCATCATTCATAAGGATCTTAACGAAATCACCGCATGCATCGATGTTTTGCGCATGAGCGGAAACTGCGACGGTAATATATGGTCCTATCAAAGGACCGCGTCCGTCAGTTGAAGGGATTCCCAAGATCGTATCTGCATTTCCGTACTCGATCATTGTTGACAGGTATTCCTCCATGCCTTTACAGTACTGATGCATCGCAAACTTTTCGGGGATATATTCACCTTTATAGACTATGTCGGACGGATCCTGCATGTTTATCGTTTTATCGTAAACGTTATTCTTTACATATTCTGCGAGAGCAGCAAATTCAGGTCCGGAGAAATCAGCTTTACCGTTCTTGACGAACATATCGCGCGAAGCATTAAAGAGCATCGCAAAATAGTAAGGCTGTCCGTAACGGATGACATCAGTGCCGTTAAGTGTTTCTTTTATGAATTTCTCATATTCAGAAGTCGTAAATCCGATACCTGATGCTCCTGCATCTTTTGTTTTTGTCTGTATGCCGTTGACGGTATAACAAACGGGAATGTTGTAAAGCTTTCCGTCTTTTTTTGCTGCTTCAAAGATGTTGGTAAAATACTTCGAAGAATCAAGAAACCCGGCAAACGGAGTAAGGTCAGCCAGATAGTTATCGCTGTACAACTGGCTTAATGAAGCAGCATTCATCAGAATATCAGGACCGTCACCGTTCATGATGTCTATCGCAAGCTGGTTACTGAGGTTTGCGCTTCCGTTTAATTGATTTATATAAAAATCGTCACTGGCAGAATAATCAAGAAATTCGACCGGTTCATAACGCTCTGTGACTTCGATAAAGTAGTCTGAATTAGTATCGTTAAATTTAACTATCGCATCACCGATCAAGTCTTCTGAACGGTCGTTGGCTGTATACAGTTCGAGGATTGTCTTGCCGGCATTGGGGTTCTTGTCAGTTTTGGTCAGTTCTAAGATTGCAAACTCTTGCGTGTCTTTCGGCTGCCCGTATACATGTTTTGAGTTGTAACGCCCTGCGAATATGATCTTGTTCTCGTTTATGTCAACGGGACTAAGACTGGATAATGTATTCCGGTTTACATTGCAGCTGCTGTAATTGAAAAATACTTCTATTTTTCTTGATTGGAAATCCGGTTTTAATATCCCGATGGTTGAAAAGAAATAGACATTTCCGTCGGAGCCTGTAAACGGCGCATCGCATTTGCTCTGATCGAACCATTCATATTCTTTTTGATCAGCAGTCTTTACCTTAAGAGTTTTGAGATCAAGTTCGTAGAATCTCCATTCTGAATCAGTGCTGGCCATAATTACTGCCGTAGATTTGTTTTTCGCTGCTATGAAAGAAATATAATCAATGCTTACATCACTTTCGGAAAATTTTACGATTTCCTTGTTACCTTCAGGAAAAGTTACATGCAGGTAATATCCGCCTCGGTTTGTATTATCATCATAAAACGACTCTGTATCTATCCGGTAATCATAAATCATATATGTGCCGGTGAAGACCGGTTCGTACTGATCGTATTCGTGCGTATCTTCAAGAACACCTGTATCTGCATCATAGACCATTTCTGTGTAAGTATAATTATCTGGGTCTTCCATGCTGGTATCTTCCATGTGCGTATAATACCTGTAAAAGATCTTGCCGCCGGAGTATGTAGCTCCATCATCAATATCAAGGTTAGTTTTCAGAGTATTGCTGATATCAATGATCTGAATAGTCTTTTTTGAATCTCTGTCGATTACTGTTAATTGATCTAAACTGTTTTTATACGGGTTCAGGTCATCAGCACCATCAGTCCCGTTTGAAGTGTAGTATCCGTTCGAGCGCACAATGATACGTTTCTCATCAATACCGACCAGTATTTGAGAAAAGTCTTCCAAACCTCTGGACTCGTCTATGTTTACACCGATCTCTATGGATTCGTTGTTAAACCAGGGAGTGTCAGCAGTGATCTTCTGGCCGCTTCTTTTTTCCTTGCCATATGATTTCTTTTTACCGCATGCTGCCAAAGGCAGTACGACCGAAACTGCCAATAATGCAGAAATCCCCTTCAAAACTTTTCTGTTCATAATTTTCACTCTCCTTATATCCCCCATATAAGTCTAATTCCGAAATTATACTATCAAAGGAAGTAACTGTAATTGCGGTATTTTTGCAACATTTTACATTATCAAACTGTATATATGGAAAAGACTTTTCGAATACCGGGAGGAGTAAAATGGGACAGAGTAATAAGAAAATCAGAACAGCCTTGTATATAGGGATCGGCGTGAGCATCCTTTCCGTGATCGCCATTGCTGTAGTGTTGTATCCGTATTTCCTCGCGAAAAGCCTGAAAATGCAGGACTTGGACGGGCTCTTTGGCAAAAAGTATGTATCGGAATACGACCTTAAATTGGGCAGGAACAGAGATCTTAAGGATAATTGGAATGTTGCCAAACTAAAAAAGGACGACGGCACGGAATATCTCAGGATCGTAAAGATCATTGACCCGGACGAGCCTATGGATTATCTGCATTTTGAAGTTTATGAAAACTCTTCTGACGCGGAGAAAGCATACAGGAAACTCTATAACGATTATAAAGCATACGATTACGACTTTAAGAAAGGCGACGGGTATTTCAAATCCTATGATCCTTTTGTCGATGACGTGAAGATCTATGAGATGGTCTATCTTAAGGATAATGTCATTATCTTTGCTGAACTGTCGATCGTGGGGTGCTATTGGGACATAGAAGAAACTGTCCCGGTTGTTGACAGCTCAGATGAGCCGACATCTAACGTGTTTGACAGGGCGAGACTTGAAAAGTATATAGTCAATAATTCAGACTATATCAAGAAGTTTGTTCTCAAGACACTGCTTAAGTATTAAGCTTCCTTATCAGTCATCTGCTCGTAAGTGATACCGTACTTGAGAGCAATGTCCCTCGCATAAGAGCAGCAGTCAGGATCAGCTCGCTTTAACAGGAATGTATTCTTGTCGTCTTTGCGCTCCATGATGATGCTGATAATGTCACCCTGACCATCCCACTTGTTCATCTCGGGGATCTCCTTAGCGAGATCGTGAAGGTGCGTGTTGAAGATGACGTAGCTGCCTTTCTCTTTCAGTACACGGATAAGATCTTTTGCAAGGTAAACTCCGTCTGATGCTGATGTGGTCGAATAAGTCTCATTGAAGAGAATGAGTGTATTGTTATCTGACTGGCTTACGATCTCCTTGACCCTGACGGCTTCCTCACCCAGACGTCCGTAATTGATAGTGAGATTCTCGTCAATAGGGAAGTGCGTAAGGATATTTCCAAAAGGCATTCCGGTAAAAGAATCCGCAGTAACGAACAGTCCGTGTGAAGCCATGACGGAAGCGATTCCTATAGCCTGTTCGATTATCGTCTTACCGCCTCTGTTAGGACCTGTGAGGATAAATATACGCTCGTCTTCTTTGAAGGTGAAATCA
>JAFYJX010000005.1 GCA_017537905.1 Clostridiales bacterium
AACCGGCCTTGGCCTTCTCGATCTCAGCGAGTTCCTTTTCGAGAGACTTAACTTCTGCGTGGAGGGATTCGATCCTCTCAACGATCTTATCCTTAGGTGTCTTAAGAGCAGCTGCCGCATCATTGATGAGGCTTCTGTCTTCCTTGCTCATCTCATAGCACTTGGCACCTGTAACTGCTTCGATTCTTCTGATACCGGCAGCGATACCGGATTCGGAAACGATCCTGAACTGACCGATCTGCGCACTGTTCGAAAGGTGTGTGCCGCCGCAGAACTCGAGATCGAAGGGATCATTAAAATCACCTACTGCAACGACTCTTACAACTTCGCCGTACTTCTCACCGAAGATAGCGGTAGCGCCGAGCTTCTTGGCATCCTCAATTCCAAGGACCTTGGTCTCAACAGGGAGTGCCTGGAGAACAACATCATTTACCATCTCTTCAACCTTGGAGATCTCCTCGGCTGTCATTGCCTGGAAGTGGTTGAAGTCGAATCTCAGTCTGTCGCTTCCAACGTAAGAACCGGCCTGTTCAACCTGTGGTCCCAAAACCTTCTGGAGGCTTGAGAGCAGGATATGTGTAGCTGTATGGTTTCTTGCAATGGAAAGTCTTGTCTTCTTATCAACTTCGATGCTTACTGTAGAACCGCTTGTAAGTGAACCCTTAACAACCTTGAGTGTGTGGAGATACTTACCTGCAGCATCCTTATCAACAGAGAGAACGTCTGCTTCGAAATCAGATGTATAGATCTTACCTTCGTCGTGGATCTGACCACCCATCGTAGCGTAGAGAACTGTCTTGTCGCAGATAGCGATGATGTCGTCGCCTTCGCTGGCGCTCTCTACAGTATGGAGATTTCCGTTCTCGTCAGCCTTAAGGATGTAAATGACCTTTGCATCGCACTTGAGATTATCGTAACCGTCGTATTCTGTAGCATTGGAATCCCTGGATACTTCTTCAGGTACTGCGCTTACGCTGAGAGCTAAGTCTTCCTTAGACTTTGTTGCTGCTCTTGCAGTTTCCTTCTGCTTTTCCATTGCAGCCTTGAAGCCTTCCTCGTCGACCTTGAGGCCTTCTTCAGAAGCCATCTCAACAGTAAGCTCTATAGGGAATCCGAATGTATCGTAGAGATAGAAAGCGGAATCGCCATCGATCTTACCTGAACCTGATTTCTCAGCAAGGATCTTCTTGAACTCCTTGATACCGTTCTCGAGAGTGCTCTCGAATCTGGCGATCTCCTTGTCGAGTTCGTTAAGGATGAACTCTCTGTTCTTTGCAAGAAGCGGATAGCTGTCATCGTAAACTCTGTCGATATAGATCTTAGCAAGATCAAGGATCTGCTCTGTTGACATTCCGAGTGTTCTCGCGTGTCTTACTGCACGTCTGATAAGTCTTCTCAAAACGTAGCCTGCGCCTGCATTCGAAGGAACGAGCTTTGCGCTGTCTCCAATGAGCATAACGCTTGTACGGATATGGTCTGCGAGGACTCTCATGGATCTTGTGAGCTTCTCGTCTGAATCGTACTTAACGCCTGAAGCGCTCTCGATAAATGCGATAGCATCTGTGAAGAGGTCTGTCTTATAAACATCCTTTGTTCCGTTAAGGAAAGCAAGGATTCTCTCGAGGCCCCAGCCTGTATCAACGTTCTTCTGCTTTAAGGGTGTGAGGTGACCGTCCTGGTGCTTCTCATACTGCATGAAAACGTCATTGCCGATCTCTGTATACTTGCCGCATGAGCATCCGGGACCGCAGTCAGGACCGCAGTCGGGAACGTCAGCGATATAGAACATTTCGCTGTCAGGACCGCAGGGGCCGTACTCCAATCCCCACCAGTTGTCATCTGCACCAAGATAGTAGATATTCTCAGGCTTGAATCCGGATGCGATTCTGAACTGTGCGCCTTCCTCGTCTCTCGGAGCATTCTCGTCACCTGCAAAAACCGTTGCAGCGAGGTGATCCTTGTCGAAACCGAAAACATCTGTAAGGAGCTCGTAACTCCACTTGCATCTTTCTTCCTTGAAGTAGTCACCAAGGCTCCAGCTGCCCATCATCTCGAAGAATGTAACGTGGCTTCTGTCACCTACTGAATCGATATCGTTTGTACGGACACATCCCTGAACATTGCAAAGCCTTGTTCCCATAGGGTGCTTCTCGCCGAGAAGGTAAGGCATCAGGGGCTGCATTCCGGCAACGTTGAATAAAACGCCAGTTGAACCGTCAGATACTAATGATACGGCACCTACATCAACATGACCTCTCTCTATATAGAATTCCTTCCAGGTCTTTCTAAGCTCTTTTGAAGAAAATTGTCTCATCTGGGTGCTACTCCTTAATAATAATAAAACTTAGAAATTATAAATCGTTTGTTTTAGCTTTGCAATCAGGATTAGATCAGAGCTTCGCAAGTTTTGCCGCCCTGGCCGCTTTCTTAATGTATTCGGCGTATTCCCTGCACACTTCCTCATTGTCGATCTCGATATTAACGCCTTCGAATGTCGAGAGCTCGAAAAGATCTGTATAGAGAGTCGGAGCAAGGCCCGTTGTCACACTGATCTTCAAAATGCCCTTATCGAGCTTGGTGTCATCGGCGATCCTTACCTTGTCGCTTACCTTGGAACTGAATGCGCCGTATGCCTTCAGGACATCCTTGCGGGTCAGGCCGTTTATCGTGATCCCGAGCTGGATCATCCTGCTGCTCGAAAACGCTGACAGCGAGTTGTTGATAAAGTCATTAAGCTCCTGATTTCTCATTCTGTCGTTTTTGTAATCGATGTAAAGCCGCTTGCCCTCAAGGACCGAGATGGAGGCTATGCGGTCTACCCTGTAACGTCTTAAGGCCTTAGAGAGACTGTGATCATTCTCGAGGTCTTTTGCCTCCTCATTATCGATCGCAATAAGGTAATAGCAGTTGTTTTCCCAGTCTAATGCCATCGGTGAGACTACCTTGTCGGTCTTTTCCGTAAGGCTCTTTCCGAGCATATATCCGTAAGAGATCTTAAGCGCGCTTTTCGTCTCTATACCGCTTCTTATGTTGTTTAAAAGGAGAATGCTCTTCCTGTCCATCTTCTCGTAGTGAGGATAGAGAGCCCTGTTCTGATAGCCTTCAGGGAAGTATGTCGGAAACATCTTTATTATCTTCTCGCAGAGGTCCGAATCGACGAATGTTGTCGTGCTGATCGCATCGACAATAAGTCTTGCCTCATCGATCAGGATCTCGTCCCTGAGCTCATTTCTCTTATATTTTTTCCCTTCGGAGAAGATCCATTCGCTGTCCTTCGTCTGACCTGATTTCTGCACGTATTCATTGATCTTGCTGATATCGGCATATATGGATTTACGCTCAAAAGTAGTACCGGTAGCCTCCTCGAGATAAGAGATCAGTTCGCTGACCGATACCGCTTCCTTACCGCCTTCGGCACTGACCTGATTCTTGAAATAATCGTAGATAAAAAGGATCTTGAGCTTGGATAATTCGCTGTTAGCCATAAGTGTTCCTCCGTAAAAATTACTCAGTTTCCGTCATTGGTTTTAGGACTGTATATGATCCAGTTATCGTAAGTTCCGACAGCGTCGCAGTGCGACTGTACAAATTCTAAGATCCCGTCAGGATTCTGCAGATTCTCGTCATTGTAATCGGCCGTTATGAAGATAACGTTATTGCTGTCACTGCATGCTTCTTTTGCATAATCCAGCGGATCTTTTGTGCCGAGATTTCCTTTGAGGAACATGTCATAAGGAGGATCACATGTCCCGTCCATAACAGCCAGAACGACCGAAGAAGAGGAGAAAACAACGACATTTCTGCCTTCACTTTCAAGCTTGTTTTTCGCATCGGCAAGGGGCCTCAGATAATCGAAATCTCCCGCTGAAGGCATGAATCTTAATTCGTCCCATTGATCCGACATACGCGGGTCTCTGAGCACTTCAAAAGAGAAGAAACCAATGACTGCAAATATCAGCACGGCTATTACCGGAGCTATGTTGATGTGGATGATCTTAGGCGCAAATTCCTTGATCAGATACGTGACCGGAATCAAGAAAAATAAGCCGCCCATTACTATGTGATAGTATTCGAAGATCGGTACTGCGTTGCTTGCGACGGCTATTCCGGTAAGAAGATGAAAAATGCTTTCCTCATCACGCTTTTTGACCCAGAAATAAATGTCTCCGAAGATTCCCGCAGCAATGATGATCACCATTGGGACAGTGCCTTCGGGACGTATGGCAGCGTTGCTTCCGCCAAAGCTTACAAGGCCGAAAAAACAGCAGTCCCAGAACTCATAAAATGATGAAGTTAAGATAAGATAGACCAGAAATATCAGGAGCGGAATAATAACGCCGGCAAGATAGAACGCAAAGAGTTTTTTTGCCTTATTCCTGATCGAAAAATACAAGACCAGACCTGTTACAAATATCAGCATAATACTGCCGGAAGACTGCTTTGACAGGGGCGCAAGAGATGCAAGAATCCCTATAAGGAAATACCCCGTTTTTTTGTTTTTGAGCCTTAAGCAGCAGACGATAAGAAGCGCTTCGAACATGATCAGCATGTTGTATGTTGCAAGCTCGACGAACCTTGCCGCGAACAACGCCATGCAGAGCGCATAACCTGCAGATGTCCTTTTCTCAACGAGAAAATACATGGCAATAAGCATCACCGAGAAGAACAGCGCAGTCATGACCCTGTATGCAAAAAGAGTTCTCGAGAACAGGAGCGGGATCGAGAACAGATAGCCGAAAAGAGGCATTGAGACTATCGGATAATCTTTGTAAGGGATATACCCCATCGTGATAGCGCGGGAAAGATCATATGGCCATAATTCATCGAGCACGCCTGCCCTGAAAGTAAACACCTTAAGGCATACTGCAAGAACGATGAGAAAGCAGAAAAATACTGCCGTTAATCTCTTGTTTTTCACTATGGCATTCAAGCGGAAAGACCTCCACAGATCCACCGGGCACGGGTCATTTTCGAACAGGTATATAGTACCATTAACCGTACAGTAAGTTAAGAAGGAAAGCTCCCGGGACAAAGCTTTCTCCGATGAATTCGGGAAATCCTGTCAAGAAATTTTTTTCGGGCATTCCAAAATTATAAAAATGCCTGATTTTATCCCCAAAACAGCGTCTGTCCGTGATAGAATGAAAAGCACTTTTATTATTTAGAGGGTTTATATAAGGTGAGAACAATTAATGAGCTCGGCTTTGCGGTGCCGGACATTCTTATTCCGCAACATGGAACAGATTTCAAAAAATGGGCAGTAATTGCCTGCGACCAATATACATCAGAGCCCGAATACTGGGCAGGCTGCGAGAACGAAGTAGGCGATGCGCCTTCAACTCTCAATCTCGTTCTTCCTGAGGTTTACCTCGGAACAGAAAAAGAGACCGAAAAGCTCGGCTCCATCGCCAAGACAGCAAGAAAATATCTTGATGACGGCATCCTTACAAGCCTTGGAACAGGTTTCATCCTTGTAGACAGAGCTACAGAACTCCACCCTTCCAGAAAAGGCCTTATGGCTGCAATAGATCTCGAAGGATACAGCTTCGAACCCGGAAACAAGAACATCTGCAGAGCTACCGAAGGAACGGTCCTCTCGAGGATCCCTCCGAGAGTAAGGATCAGGGCTAATTCTCCTCTGGAGCTCCCGCATATCATGATCCTCATCGATGACCCTCAGGGCCTTACGATCGAGAAAGCTTTTGATATGGCAGCAGCTGAAGGCTTGAAGCCTTTGTATGACACAGATCTCATGCTTGGTTCCGGCCACATCAGCGGTACATTCATTCCTGACGGCACGCCCATCGCAGAATCTATCGTTACAGGCCTTAAGACTCTTAAGGCAAATAATGCTGACGGCCTGTTGTTCCTCGTTGGCGACGGCAATCACTCCCTGGCTTCAGCCAAGGCTCACTGGGAAAACATCAGAGAGAATCTCTCAGATGAGGAGAAGCTTAACCATCCTGCGAGATATGCTCTTGCAGAGATCGTAAATATCCACGACAAGGGCCTTGATTTCGAGCCTATCCACAGAGTCATCTTCAACATTTCAGGTGAGGAATTCATCTCTAAGGCTAAGGAATATTTCAAGGACAACGTCATCGAACTTAACGGTTCTGATGACGGAAAACAGACATTTGTTGTTGTCACGGAAGGTTCTGAAGACGTTAAGATCTCTCTTTCCAACCCTCCCCACACTCTTGCTGTCGGTTCAGTCCAGATGATGATAGACAGCTTAGGTCTTGAGTGCGATTACATTCACGGCGAAGACTCCGTAAGAAAGCTTGCGACAGCAGGCAACACCGGTGTCCTCGTTCCCGCTATAAGCAAGGATACCTTCTTCGGCACAGTCGAAAAGGAAGGCGTCTTCCCCAGAAAGACTTTCTCAATGGGTGAAGCATTCGAAAAGAGATTTTATCTTGAGGCAAAGAAGATCGAATAATGGATTCTGAAAACGAGTATTTGGATGAGAAGAAAACCGTCTGCATAATCGGATCCGGTCTGTCGGGTCTCACATGCGGAATGAAGCTTGCGAAAGCAGGTTTTAAAGTCACTGTCGTTGAGGAGCTTGCTTCTCCCGGCGGTCTTCTTGCTTATACCAGAATCGGAAGAGAATACTTAGAGCTCCTCCCCCACCACTTAAGAAAGAGCGACAAAGCTTTGCTCGCGCTCTCCAAGGAAATGGGCGTAGACGATAAGATCTCCTGGTTTGATTCGGCATGGTCCGGCAAGGCTTCCCACCGTAAGGTCGGATATTATGAGGGCGGCTTTGCATGCCTTATCTCCAGCCTTATGCAGGCTATCACCGATAACGGCGGACACATCTGCTATTCGACTACGGTAGCCGAGATCGCCAGACTCGGAAACGGAATGTACCGTACGAGCTGCATCCTTACCAACTCAACAAGAGTCGTTATCGACAGTACTTATGTCGTATTCACGGGTTCTTGCAGAACCTTCGTTAATGTCAGCCACGGTCTTCCTATTCCGATGGATGACAGGGATATCCTTATGAACGTCACATACAGTGCGAAGATCACTGCCATGATGGTAATGAAGCACGAGATCTCACAGATGTTCTATCAGGTCCCTGCAAAAGATTACGGTCTTCCTTTTAAGGCCATCATCAATCACACAAGCGCTTTCGGCGAGCGCAATTACGGCGGTGCCGTAGTATATCTCGTAGGTTCCTGTTCGATCACCGACGCACTCTGGATCGATTCGGATGCAGAGATCATGCTCAAGTATTTTGCAGGACTCCGTAAGCTCTATCCTTCACTTCGTAAGTCTGACGTCAAATCCTGGCGTCTGACCAAAACAAGATATGCACTCACATCTCAATATCCCGAGATCGATCTTACAAATCCTTGCGAGAACCTTTATGTCTGCTCGACAGGTCTTACCAAATTCGCGACCAATGACACACCGGAAAACCATATGGATTCCGTTGTAAGTCTTGCAGGCAGGATCAGTTCCGAGATCATCAAGTCTTATGATGATTCATTGGCAAGGGGCTCAGAACATGCGCCTGTCATCGATCTTAATTCACAGGAATCCATTTCCAAAGAAACAATCGAAGGAGTTCTTTCATGAGTAAGCTTTTCGAAGATTCAAGGTTCAGCCCGACATCTCCTTTGCGTTACTTTCTTTTGCTTTTCCCGTTTGCTATAGCAACTATTCTCGGTGTTCTCACCATGAAGAGCCAGGATACCGCCAGCTGCCTCTTGTGGGCATTCTTCCTTTTGCTGATAGGTCTTGTAACTCTGCCTCTGGCAACAAAGATCTGGGAAAAGTTCTCATCAGGCGGATTTTTCCTGTCACAGGCTTTGGGCCTTGTCCTTACGAGCCTTGTGCTTTGGACTCTTACGCACCTTAAGGTATTCAGATTAAACATTCTCTGCATATTCTTATCTGCACTGATCGTAGCTGCGATATGTTATGCCCCGAAGACTTTCAGAAAGTCTCTTACGGACAAGCTCACGAGCAAAGGCTTCGTTGAAGCGGTTGTCGTCGAGGAGACTGTTTTCCTCGTGATCTTCTTCCTCATGTGTTATTTCAAGGGATTCCTGCCTGACATCAACGGCCAGGAGAAGTACATGGATTACGGCTTCATAATGTCGATGTTACGAGATGATTCGCTTCCTGCGCACGACATGTGGCTTTCCGGCTATTCGATCAATTACTATTATTTCGGCCAGTTTATCTGGGCTGTCGTTATCAAGGCTACAGGCATAACTCCCGGAGTCGGCTACAATCTCGCGATGTGCTCTGCTACGGCTATTCCTTTCGCGATGAGCTTCTCGATCGGTAAATTCCTCATCGAAGCTGCTACGGAAAGAGGCTTCATTGATAATAAGATAATTAAATACGTTGCAGGTTTCTTCACAGGCTGCGCCGTATCTTTGTGGGGCAACTCACATTCATTCTTCTACGACGAAAAGAGCATCGGAAACAGCCTTCTTCACACCTTCCAGTCATGGGGCATCGAGGTCGGAAGAACAGACAGTTTCTTCTATCCTGACAGCACGAGATATATCGGCTGGAACCCTGAGTGGGACCTGAACGGCGGCGACCACACGATCCATGAATTCCCTTTCTATTCTTATATCGTAGGCGATCTCCATGCCCATGTTATCTCAATGACGATCGTTCTTCTCATCACGGCGATCGTGTTATCTGCGATAGCTTCAGTAAAGCTTCCTTCCCAGAGCGAGATCAATATCAAGGGCTCTCTTGATAACTTAAGTTCAGGCTCTTCGAGATTTGCTCCCGAATTTGATTCATCCATCACGATCCACCTCATCTTATGCGCGATCCTCCTTGGGTGCGCTCAGATGACGAACTACTGGGATTTCCTTATCTACTTTATTTACTGTGCGATGGGATACCTGATAGTAAATACGATAAGATCAGCCAAGTTCGCAACTCCTGCAGGCATTTTCGTTTTTATCGCGAACGTCGGCGGTATCCTTCTTATATACCTCTCGCAGGGAAGCAACCCGCTTGTTCTTTATATCCTTGAATCGATATTGATGGTAGCTTCTTTCCTGTTCTGCATCGTAAGCCCTTCGGCGCTCCCGAGGACTTCGTTCCAGATGAGTTTCCTGTTCTCATTCGCAACGCTCACGGCGCTTCCGTTCAACCTGAACTTCGACATGATCTCGAACTCTTTGGGAAAGGTCCATAACAGATCTCCTTTCTATCAGCTATTCATCCTGTACGGAACACACGTTATCATCACCGTGACCTTTGTTGTCATCGTTTTCGCATTGAAGAACTACAGATATATTTCCAATGCAAAAGCGAAAAAGAAGTCTGCTTCTGAGTCTGTAATAGGCGATAACGAGAAGTTTACAAACCCCATTCAGGAATTCTTCTACAAGCGCAATCTCATCGATATTTTCGTATGCGGAATGGTCGTTGTAGGACTCATGATGATCGCTGCTCCGGAGATATTCTATGTAAGAGATATCTATACTTACGGTTACCTCCGTTCGAACACCATGTTTAAGTTCTGCTTTGCGGCATTCATCATTCTTTCCATCGCGATGATCTATTCAGTCATAAGGCTATTGTGGTTCGTCAACAAGAACGGAAAGTACTCCTCTGCGTTCTTTGCGATCGCGATCGTTTTCATCATCATGCTCTTCGTTCCCGCCCACTACACGATGGTAACGCTGAAGCAGCGCTGCGGCGAAGATCTGTCACCGGCAAATTACAAAGGCCTGGACGGAACAAATTATCTGACTTACCACACGAGCAGCATCGTAAATGATAACTATGCCGGAAACATCGTGTCTTACAAGCTCTGCGCAGACTGGTTTAACAAGGAGATCAAAGGCTCTCACGTTATCTGCGAATCATACGGAGACAGCTACACCGACATCAGCATTATCTCGGCATACACAGGTAATCCTACGGTCTTCGGCTGGCTCACGCACGAATGGCTCTGGCGTTTCCACGGCATCATTGACAAGGACCAGGATATTCTCGTATCAGATCCTGCAAATGACGTATGGGCGCTTTATATCACACCCAGACACAATGACATCGACACCATCTATTGGAGTGATTCGGTAGAGGAAGTTCAGACCATGATCGATAAGTATCAAATCGAATACATCATCATGGGCGACATGGAACGCTTCCATTTCGGATACGACAATTCCTATGTGTTCAGCCAGTTGGGTGAAAGAGTTTTCGAATACGATACTCTTACAGTCTATAAGGTAACTCCGAGAACTTAAGATTTTAGATAAGCGGCAGTTCTTCTTTGGGGTCTGCCGTAACTGTAGAAGGCTTTGTTCCTTCGCCTTCATCGTATGTCAGTTCGCCGCAGACAAGGGCAATGGGGCACTTTATCCTGCTCCCGTATTTGCCGTCTCCTGCAAGAGGATGTTTCCTTGATGCAAACTGTGTTCTTATCTGGTGAGTGCGTCCGGTATCAAGCACAACGGATACATAGGATAAGTCTTTTTCTTCGTTATAAGATAAGACCTTGTAGCTTAATCTGGCTTCCTTGACGCCCTTTCTCATACGCTTAACGGGAAAGGTGCGGTTGCTCCTCGAATCGTGGAAAAGAAGGTCTTCCATAACGCCTTCTTCGTCTTCCATTCTGCCCTGGCATACAAGATAGTATTTCTTATCAAGTACCCTTATCCTTTTGCCTGAATCAGCAACTGCGATTATGCCCGGCACAGGCACATCGAGCCTCGATAAAGCTGCCATTCCGGAAGGCGCGATCTTCTCGCTGTCTTCGCCTCTTTCCTTATAGAGGATCTGGTATCCGCTGCCTTGTGAAAGTATCTTTGCCATACGATTTAACAGATAAACATGGAGATGATCTCTCTGCCGCCGTCGAGGAATACCTCAACGGTTCCGACATCTTCTATAACCCTTATTTCAGGGCATTCCCTGTATGCCTTGTCGAAAAGGGTACGGCCCTCGAACAGAACTCTTAATCTTCCTGAACTATAGCTTACAAACCTGCTCTCTTTGATCTGTCTTTCGCGAAGGCCGCCATAAGGGACAAGGCAGACTTCGCCTTTCCTTGAGACAGAAAGCTCACTCGGAATGCTTATCGCAGAAGAATTCATCTTCATTGAAAACATCCAGGCCATAAGGATCTTTCTTCCCTCTTCGTCTTCGCCTGTCACGGGATTTAAGAAGTCATTTCCGATATCAACAGGTTTAAAAGGCTCTTCCGCGTTGTCGAAAACAAAATTCCTGCCGTCATAATCACCCGTGGCAAATAAGACTTTGGTGGGAAGATGCTTTTCGCTCTGGATAATGAATACCCATTTGCCGTCAGTCTCGACCAGCTGAGGCACTTCGATCACGCTGCCGAACCTGCCGTCAGTTAAGAGTTCACCCATGTATTTCCAGTTCAGAAGGTCTTCAGATCCATACTGCAGAACACGTGCGATGCCGTCTTTTCCGGCACCGACCAGCATTCGGAAACCGTTATTGTATTTGAATACAAAAGGCTCCCTGAACTTGCCGCCATTCTCATAAGGCGATGTGACTATTGGTTTTTCGGAAGGCCTTGTAAAGCAGACGCCGTCATCTGAATATGCCGTGCGGATCGTCTCCTCACCAGAGCTTGACGTCGCATTATAAAAGAGCCAGATCCTTCCGTCATGAACGAGCGCAGAGCCTGAATTGCAGGACGCTTCATCCTCAGGACTGATCGCAACGGAGCGGTCTTCCCAGTTTATCAGATCATCTGATATCGCGTGTCCCCAGTGCATCAGGCCGTATCTCGGAAGGTACGGATTAAGCTGGTAGAACAGATGGTATTTGCCTTTGAAATAAACAAGACCGCAGGGGTTTCCCAGCCAACCTTCTTTTCTCGAATAATGGTATTTCACTGGGGTTACCTCTGCGGCCTAAAAAGTCAATTAAACAGTTCTTTAATCAGCGAGTTCCAAGAGCGATACCTTGAGAACGCCCTCAGCCTTTGAAAGCTCGTCGATGATCTCCTGGGATACAGGCTGGTCGATAGCAACGAATGCCTGAGCATGCGGGTTGTCGGAACCGTCCTGGTTCTTTCTTCCCCAATGCATGGAAGCGATGTTGATGTTGTGGCTTCCGAGGATTGTTGCGATTCTTCCGATAACGCCCGGAACATCGTTGTTCTTAAGAGCGAGAACCGTGTCAGACAGAGGGCAGTTCATCTCGTAACCGAAGAATGAAACGATAACCTCTGTGTCAGGTCCGAATACTGTACCGTTGATCTTAAGTTCTCTACCATCCTCTGTAACGAACTTAACGTTGATCAAGTTGTTGTACTTCTGAATGGACTCTGTCTTTGTCTCGACAACTTCGATGCCTGTCTCAGCCATGCACTCCTGTGCATTTACATAGGATACGTGGTCATTGCCCATACCCTTCAAGAGACCCATCATGAGTGAGAGTGTGATGATTCCTGTTCCGGAACTCTCAGCGAGCTCGCCTCTGTATCTTACTTCTACCTTTGAGATAGGTGTAGCTTCAGCCTGGAAATACATACGGCCGATCTTCTCAGCGAGTGAGCAGTAAGGCTTGATGTCTTCGATGCTGCCGGAGAACTGGGGCATGTTGATGGCTGCTACGAGTTCGCCCTTCAGAGCGCCGTCGATGAGCTCAACGATTCCCTGACCAACCTTAGCTGTAGCTTCAACTGTGGAAGCGCCGAGGTGAGGAGTGATGTAGCAGTGGGGAGCGTGGAGAAGAACGTTATCGTATTCCTGCTCGCCGGGTGCCTTGTTGTAAGAAGGTTCCTTGTCGAAAACGTCGATTGCAGCTGCAGCTACCTGGCCTTCAGCCAAAGCGTCTGCGAGATCCTGCTCGTTTACGAGACCGCCTCTTGCCGCATTAACGATCCTGACACCTCTCTTACACTTATAGAGCTGCTCCTTGGAAAGGATTCCGTATGTTTCCTTTGTCTTAGGTGTGTGAAGTGTGATGAGGTCGCACTGGGGAAGCATTTCGTCAAGAGTCTTGCATCTTGTAACTCCGAGCTTATCGAACTTCTCCTGGGGAACATAAGGATCGTAAGCGATTACGTTCATGCCTACGCCCTTGAGCTTTCTGGATACGATGGAACCAATACGGCCAAGACCGATGATACCAGCTGTCTTGCCCTCGAGCTCGATTCCTACCCAGTTGCCGCGTCTGAAGTCACCGTTGTGTACGCCTTCATTTGCTGTGCAGAGGTTACGGAAGATTGAGAAAGCGTGACCTACTGCGAGCTCACCTGCTGCCATGTTGTTAGCCGTAGGTGTGTTAAGAGCGATAACGCCGTGCTCTGTACAAGCCTTAACATCGATGTTGTCGATACCTGTTCCGGCTCTGCCTACTGCCTTAAGGCAGTCAGCGTTATTTAAAAGTGTCTCGTTGATCTTTGTTGCTGATCTGACGATGATGGCATCAAAGCCCTTGATGTGCTGTTCGATCTCTTCCTGAGAATGGCCTAAGTACTCTTCGACTTCATAGCCTCTGTCTCTTAAGTACTGAACGCTCTCTTCAGCAATGCTCTCTGTGATAAGGATCTTCATTTTCGGTTCCCCCCGTATATATTTTGCGTAATTTGTTTTTATGCTTTTGCCTTAAGCTCTTCGATCGTGGCCTTGAGGTCACTTAAGTAAGTCTTAAGTTCTTCTTCAGTAAGATCACCCATGTGAGCGATTCTGAAGGTCTTGTCCTTCAAAGGACCGTAACCGTTGCTCATGAGGTAACCCTTCTCTCCCATAGCCTTGATAAGGTCTGATGTAGGGATTCCTGTTGTGTTAGTTACACAGGTAACTGTAACTGAAAGGTTCTCGGGATTGGAGTAGAGTTCGCAGTTCTCTCTTGCCCAGTCCTGAGCGATCTTAGCGAGTGCACAGTGCTTCTTGTATCTGTTCTCAACGCCTTCTGCGAGGATCTTGTCGAGCTGGTAATCAAGTGCGAACATGTGTGACTCGGAAGGTGTTGAAGGATACTGATAGGGCTTTTCCTTAACGAACTTAACGAGTTCGAGATAGTCAAAGTAAAGACCTCTGTTCTCAACTGTCTCAGCCTTCTTGATTGCCTTGTCCGATACGGAAGCGATAGCCATTCCCGGAGGAAGTCCTAAGCACTTCTGTGTTGATGTGATGCAGACGTCAATGCCGAGCTCATCTACAGGGATATAGTCACCTGCCATTGATGAAACAGCGTCAACGCATACGATAACATCGGGATATTTCTTGTAGACCTCAGCGAGCTTATCCATGGGATTGTGGATACCTGTCGATGTCTCATTCTGTGTGATAGTGATAAGGTCATACTTGCCTGTTGAGAGTGCTTCTTCGAGCATCTCGGGTGTTGTGGGCTGACCGAGCTCAGACTCGAAAAGATCAGCAGCGATGCCGTTGGATGTGCACATCTTGTGCCATCTCTTACCGAATGCACCGATAGAGAATACTGCTGCTCTGGTTTTTGTAAAGCTTCTTACAGCACCTTCCATAAGACCACTGCCTGATGACGTTGATAAAACAATAGTGTTGTTTGTCATCATTACCTTCTGGAGCTTTTCGGAGATAGACTGCTGAAGAGCGGACATATCCTTGGTCCTGTGTCCGATCATGGGAGTAGACATCTTCTCCAGAACATCCTGTGAAACCTCAATAGGTCCAGGTATGAACAGTTTCTTATGCATGTTAAAAACCCTCTTTTCGCGCGTTATTATTAGAGCAATAGCATTATATACTTGAATCTTACTTTTTTGTTACAAAATGAGTTGACTAAATAGCCAAAAAACAAGCCGC
>JAFYJX010000029.1 GCA_017537905.1 Clostridiales bacterium
AAAACACCAATCAAGGACATCTTCGGACTTCCCGAAAACAAGGAAAATGGAATAATATTTTTCGGTTTGTTTGTACGCAAACAAAACTACAAAAAAACGGGCTGCTCACTTCAACAGTGAACAGCCCATATTTTTACTCGTCATCAAGTTTAAGTACGCTCATGAAGGCTTCCTGCGGAACTTCGACAGATCCTACCTGCCTCATTCGCTTCTTACCTTCCTTCTGTTTTTCGAGGAGCTTCTTCTTACGTGAGATATCACCACCGTAGCACTTGGAAGTAACGTCCTTGCGGAAAGCCTTGATCGTCTCTCTGGCGATTATCTTGCCGCCGATCGCAGCCTGTACGGGGATCTCGAACTGCTGCCTCGGGATGTTCTCTTTGAGCTTCTCGCACATCCTTCTGCCTCTGGCGTATGCCTTGTCTGCATGAACGATGAAGGACAAAGCATCGACTGCATCACCGTTAAGGAGAATGTCGAGCTTAACGAGCTTGGATCTCTGGTATCCTGCAGGCTCGTAATCCAATGAAGCATAACCTCTCGTGCGTGATTTCAAAGCATCGAAAAAGTCGTAGATTATCTCATTCAAAGGCATCTTGTAGTGAAGCATTACACGCTTCTCATCAAGATACTTCATGTCAGTATATTCGCCTCGTCTCTCCTGGCAGAGCTCCATGATGTTTCCGACATATTCCTTGGGGAGCATTATCGTAGCCTTTACGATCGGCTCTTCCATATAATCGATAGATGCCGGATCAGGCATGTTCGTAGGGTTCGAACAGTCTACGCATGTTCCGTCAGTTAAGTGGATCTTGTAGATAACGGAAGGCGCGGTGCTGATAAGATCTAAGTTAAATTCTCTTTCGAGTCTTTCCTGGATTACTTCATAGTGAAGAAGGCCTAAGAAACCGCATCTGAAACCGAAGCCCAGAGCAGCCGATGTCTCAGCGTCGAAAGAGAGCGCCGCATCGTTAAGTCTTAACTTCTCGAGCGCATCCTTCAAGTCACCGTATCTCGCGCCGTCAACAGGATAGATACCGCAGAAGACCATCTGCTGGATTCCCTTGTAGCCGATAAGAGGCTCGTCTGCTGCGTTATCTGCGAGTGTTACGGTATCGCCCGGAGCAGTATCTCTGACGTTCTTGATCGAAGCGCAGATGTATCCTACCTCGCCTGCCTTAAGGCTCTCCGTGGGAACAAGCTCGCCCGGGTGGAACATGCCGAGTTCAGTTACCGTGAACTCTTTGCCGGAGTGCATCATCTTAATGCGGTCGCCGGTCTTAACGGTGCCGTTCTTGACTCTGACGCTTACGATAACGCCCTTGTATGAATCGTATTTGGAATCGAAAACCAGGGCCTGCAAAGGCAGTGTCTCATCGCCTTCCGGTGCGGGAAGGTACTCGACGACCTTTTCGAGAACTTCGTCGATATTGATATCGCTCTTGGCAGAGATCAGGGGCGCATAGGATGCGTCGATTCCGATATCGTCTTCGATCTCCTGGCGGACCTCTTCGGGCCTTGCCGAAGGAAGGTCGATCTTGTTGATGACCGGGAGCACTTCGAGGTCGGCATCTACTGCGAGATAAACGTTTGCAAGTGTCTGCGCCTCAACGCCCTGAGAGCTGTCTACAACGAGGATAGCACCGTCGCATGCGGCCAGGGATCTCGAGACCTCGTAGTTGAAGTCCACGTGACCTGGAGTGTCGATGAGGTTAAGAAGATATGTATTGCCGTCAGATGCTTCATAAGGAAGTCTTACGGCCTGTGATTTGATGGTGATACCGCGTTCACGCTCGATATCCATGTTATCGAGGATCTGGTCCTGCATCTCACGCTTTTCCCTTACGTGAGTATGCTCGATAAGACGGTCAGCCAGAGTGGACTTGCCGTGATCGATATGCGCGATAATGCAGAAGTTTCTTATGTATTTACGGTAGTTTTCGCTCATTTGGTAAAAAGCCTTTAAGTGATTATTTTGATCTCGTTGAGAGGATATACCCTGATAACGGCTACCGCCTTGATCCTGTCAGTCGTAAAGGGCCCCAGGTTACGGGAATCGTTACTTACTGGTCTGTTATCGCCAAGGCAGAAGTACTCATTATCAGCTAATGTGACCTCGTTAAAGCCTCTTCTCATGCCGTCATCCATCATGGTGGTCTTTATGCCGCTGGGAAGATAGTTCTCTACCAGCTGATAGAATTCAGAACCGCCTGCGGGTTTGATATAGACGTTGCCGTCTTCGATCTTAACGGTCTCGCCGGGGAGCGCTACGACTCTCTTTACGAGGTATTCCTTGCCGTAATAGCCTTCCATATTGCTGCCGTCCAAGATAACGATGTCGCCTCTCTTGTAAGACTTGAAATATGTGGAAAGCTTCTGGGTGAAGATGACATCACCGTTGCTAAGTGTAGGAAACATGGAATCACCGTATACGTTGTCTCTCTGAACCAGGAAAACAACGATGAAGACTCCTGCGAGAACACCGATGCAGATCGTGCGGAGCCAGTCAAAGACTTCGTATGCAACGGTTCCCTTTTCGAGCTTCTTGCCCTTGGCAAAAGTCTTCTTCTCGGCAAGCCCGGTCTCGTCCTGCAATACTTCCTCTAAAGATACTTCCTGTTCTTCCTGTACTGCGACGTCAGATGCGGTCCTGGTTTCCTTGATATCCTTTTTCCCGGCTACTGTGAGCTCATTCTTGGAGGGCTCATCGCCGAACGTAAAATCGGCACTGGTGTTTTTCAATTCGTCACTCATCTATTCTATTATCTCCGCTTTTTTATTCTTCAGATGATTCTGTCTTTGTAATGCTGATGTGCAGTTCTTCAAGCTGCTTGTCTGTTACGTATCCGGGCGCATCCATCATGATGTCCTGTGCGTTCTTGTTCATTGGGAAAGGGATTACCTCACGGATAGTCTCCTCGCCTGATAAGAGCATAACCATACGGTCAACGCCGGGAGCGATGCCTGCATGCGGCGGAGCGCCGTAGCAGAATGCGTTATACATTGCGGGGAACTTCTTCTTAACGTCCTCTTCACCGAGTCTTACGAGCTCGAAAGCCTTGATCATGATCTCAGGATCGTGGTTTCTTACAGCGCCTGATGAGAGTTCGATGCCGTTTACTACGAGGTCATACTGGTCAGCCATGATAGTAAGAGGATCGATCTCGCCTCTCTCAGCCTTAAGAAGAACCTCGAGGCCGCCTGAAGGCATGGAGAAAGGATTGTGGCAGAACTCCAATTCGCCGGACTCTTCACCGATCTCATACATCGGGAAATCAACGATCCAGCAGAATGCGTACTGTTCCTTGTCCATGTGGCCCGGAACTGCTGCGCCGAATGTCTTTACGAGAACGCCTGCCATCTTCTGTGCAGCGCCCTTTGTACCTGCTGAGAGAACTACAAGTGTATCAGGCATCAAACCTAATTTAGCAACTACTTCGTCCTTCTTCGGAGCAACGAACTTGGAGATACCGCCAACGATCTCGCCGTTCTCGTCCATTCTGAACCAGTAGCCCTTGCTGCCGGACTGGATCTCGCAGTCAGCCATAGTCTTGTCGATGAACTTGCGGCTCTCGTGGAAGCCGGAAATAACGACTGCCTTTATATCGCCTTCTGCAAAAGGTGCGAACTCTTCTGTACGGAGAAGCTCAGTTACGTCAGTAACAGTCAGATCAATACGGAGGTCAGGCTTATCTGAGCCGTACTTCTCCATAGCCTCGAGATAAGGAATGCGTACAAAAGGAGAACCTGATGCTCTGTTGTACTTGCCGTACTTTGCGAAAACAGGAGGCAGTACATCTTCAATGATCGTGAAGACATCTTCCTGGCTCGCGAACGCCATCTCCATGTCGAGCTGGTAGAACTCACCGGGACACCTGTC
>JAFYJX010000030.1 GCA_017537905.1 Clostridiales bacterium
GGTAAGCACGTTAAGAAGAAGGATCTCGGTATGATGGCTATGAGCTACGGCTACGTTTACGTTGCTCAGGTTGCTATGGGATCTGACAAGAACCAGCTCATCAAGGCTTTCACAGAAGCAGAAGCTTACCAGGGACCTTCCCTCGTTATCTGCTATGCACCTTGTATCAACCACGGTATCAAGGGCGGCCTCAAGGTAGCTCAGAACAGAGAAAAGGCTGCTGTAGAGTGCGGTTACTGGCACCTCTTCAGATTCAACCCGACGCTCGCTGCAGAAGGCAAGAATCCTTTCACTCTCGATTCCAAGGAGCCTACAGCTGACTTCTTCGATTTCCTCAAGGCAGAAGTACGTTACAACTCTCTCTACAAGAAGTACGATGCAGACGTTGTTGACGGCCTCTTCCAGAGATGCTATCAGGATTCCAGAGACCGTTATGCTTCTTATGTTAAGAAGGCTAACGAAGCTTGATTCGTAAGAATTAACTGAAATTTACGGGGCTGTCTCAGATATGAGGCAGCCCCTTTTTCATGAATACTTTTTTAGTACCTGAAATGAGGATTTTAGAACACAAAAAAAGTATTTTCGGACAAAAATACTTTTTTAATACCCAAAACCTGCTGTTTCAGGTACTGGAAAAGTATTTGCGGAAAATGAAGCGGCTGTTTCAGGTACTGGAGAAGCATTTGCGAAAAATGCCCGAAAGACTTGTCCCAAAAACAGGGAAGATTACCCCAAGGTTTACCCAATAGAAGGCATAATCCATGCTATAATTAGCAAAGCAAATTAAGGAGTTTTGAGCTTGCGGTATGAAGAACGGTAACGGCAAAGAAGAATTATCCAGACTGCTTATCAACGACAGCCTTTTGCCCGACATTTTCCTTGTAAGATATGCACATGAGTTAAACAAGAATGCTCTGCTCGTATATCTGTGGCTTAACATGACCGGAAACAAGGAGAATTTTGACGAGAATACCGTTAAGAAGTTTAAGATAATCCCTGATGACGAGATCGATAAGGCATTGGCTGACCTCATGGCAGCAGGCCTCATCAGCCGTAAGGACAAGGCATATTATTTCGATGATATTAAGGCCAGGGAAGTAGAGGAATACATCCAGGCACAGAATGCCAGAGGCTCTGATCCTGATGCGGTACTTAACAGTGACGAGAAGGAGAGGACGATGCTTGCAGACTCCATCTCCAAGACTTTCTATCAGGGCGAGCTCCCTTATATCTTCTACAGACTTATCGACAAGTGCCTTTACGAATATAAGTTTGACGGCATCGTATGCTACAAGCTTTTCGAAGAGGGCTACGACCAGTCGATTCACAGATCCAACGTGCTCATGGAGAATATGGCAAGCTCCTGGTACAAGAAAGGCTATACGGATATCAAGAGCCTCGAGAAACAGCTCGAGATCAATAAGCGCACCAAAAAGCTCGTCAAGTTCTGCGGAAGCATGTTAAGAAGGAGACTTAATGCCCTTGAGATCGAGAGGGTCGGAAAGTGGGCTGAAGACCTTGGTGCCACCGAGGAACTTGTTAACCTCGCTTTCAAAGAGAATGAATTCAGGAGCAACCTGACATTGAAGAATGTCGGCGATACGCTCGCAAAATGGCACGATAACGGCATCAAGACCGCTGAGGATGCTGCGAGATTCAGCGAGGAAGAACATAAAGAGAATAAGCGCAAGGCCACGAGAAGGAAGGCCAATGCCGGTTCCACCTGGGCTACCGGTGAAGAGGCCGGCATAGTTAACAAGGGTGACCAGCCCAAGGCTGACGAGCCCAAGAAGGACAAGGCTTCTGAGGATAAGGATGATGACGGTCCCGACGATATCCTCAATATGTTTGGAGATTAAGATGAAGACGATTAAAGAACTTATCAGAGAGAGCCTTACCGAAGTTTCTGCCACCAAGGATATCAGGAGGCAGGAGAACATTAAGCGCGTTTATAAACAGTTCCCTGAACTGAAGGAAATAGACGATCAGATCCTTGACGTCCGTAACAGCAGGTTTATTGCCGTTATCGATAACGACGAGAGACTGGTCAAGCGTTTTGATATTGCGGAAGAAGAGCTTTTCGCCAAGCGCGACAAGATAATCGCCAGGAACAACATAGATCCCGAGTTCGACATCGAGAAGTGCATCTGCGAGAAGTGTAACGATACAGGTTTTTATGTTAACAGCAAAGGCTTTCTTAAGGTCTGCCAGTGCAGAGCCAAGGAACTTGCCGAATGTTATGAAAACAGCGGAATGGCTGACTATACATCTTATATGATGGAGAATTACAGACCTGACTACCTGGGCGATGCTAAGAAGCGCGAAAAGATCAGAAGTGAGCTTTTAAGATTCATGTCAGGCCGCAATGAAGATCAGGAATCGCATTTATGCGTCTATTCCTCTGCACCCCAGACGGGCAAGACCTTTCTTGCCATCGTTGTCTGCAAGACAGCAATTGATCTCGGCAAGAGCGCATACTATGCGAAATGCGAGGATCTGGCATCGATCGGCACGGACACTCTAGAAGACATCAAGCACATTGATTTCCTTATAATCGATGATTTTGCTGACAGCGTAACCCTCTTTAACAACGTGGGTTCCGTACTTAATTCCATTCTGGAGACCAGAGCCGCATCAAAGCTTCCCACTGTTCTTGTTTCGCCTTTCCCTGTTGCAGAACTGGTGAAGAAGTGTGACATGAGGATCAGCGGCAAGCTCCAGTCTGCAAAGACGATATCTTCGGAAGGAAGGTAAGATCACTTCCGATGAAAGTACGCTGCGGAATCGACATCGTAGATATCTCCAGGTTTGTAAAGAAAATAGAAGAAGGCAATGCGGCCTTTTTCGATAAGTGCTTTACGGAAAATGAGATCGCTTACTGCAATTCTTCCAAGGACCTTAATAAAAAGGCTGAGCGCTTCGCGGCCAGATGGGCTGCAAAAGAAGCAGTCGGCAAGGCGCTTGGCACCGGGCTCATGAGCGAAGGCGTCGGAATGCGCGACATAGAAGTTATAAAGGATCAGAGAGGCACGCCCGCGGTTAAGCTTTACGGCGGCGCGCTCTCCCATGCGGATGATATAGGAATGAGTTCTGTCTCGATAAGCCTGTCCCATGACGGCGGAATGGCAGCTGCTTACTGCGTTATGCTGGTGGAGAAGGATTAATGAAGAAACGCGAGAAGACAACTGAATCAGGCGGAATCTTCAAGATTTTCGAGCCCAAGAAAAAGCCACAGGTAGGCGGCGAACTGCCCGCCAAGACCATCAGGCACTTGGAGCGCCCTGTAAATCTGCCTTTCCTTAAGGATCTGGACGAAGATAAGGACCGGTACGGCAGTGCCGAAGACATGGAGGAGAAGTGGGGCCTTTCCGAAAAGCAGGCCACATTAGGCGGCGTCAAGAAAAGAAAGATCGTGAGCCTTGCGATTGCGATCGCTGCATTTATCCTTCTTATCGTAGGTGTCTTCTACATTCTCCCGAGAGTACTGCCTGACCTCTTCAAAGGTACCAATATCGAACTCTTCGTTGAGCCTGTCATCAATCTCGAATATGAAGATGAGAGCTACAGGGTAGTAAGGGACAGCACGGTCTCGCTTATGACAGAACCTGACCCGGCTTCAACGAGGATCGCCGAAGTCCTTTTCAACGAACCCGTAAAATATGTATCTTCCGCGAAAGACGGTTATTGCAAGATAGAGACTTCTGACGGTCTTAAGGGCTTTGTTAAAGAGGCGAGCCTGGTCAATGACACCAGGTCTGTCGAGCCGGATACCCATCAGTATAAGCTCATAGTATCTGACCCTTCCAAGAACATTATGACTCACGCGAGCAACGGTACGTTGATAAAGAAAGTAATGATGAACACGGTGCTCTACGCGGATATTAAGAGAGAAGGCGTTTATCAGGTAGCGCTCCCGGGCGGAGATTCCGGCTGGATCGGTTCATCCGGCGTTATCGAGCTCTCACCCAGAGAAGAGACCGAAGAGGTATCGAGCCGTTATTTTGTCAGCTCGGTACTGACGTTCGTTAACAGTAAATATATCCAGAACGGTATGTCCATAAACGGCGCTTCAGTCAACGGTGTCGTATATGTCTGTGCCGAAGTAAACGGCATCCGGATCCCCAGAACGATGGAAGAACAGGCTAAGGCGGGAACAGAGATCGTTCCTGAACCTGACGCCGTTACAGGTAAGATAATGATCGACCAGATCCTTCCGGGCGACATCATCTTCCTGTCGAATCCCAAGAATCCGAACGACAAGACGATCTATGAGATGGCTGTCTGCACCGACACCGGACAGCTCTTCATGATCTCGCCCGCGAGGACTACGGTAAAGCTCCGTAATTTCTCTTCCGGCGACGCAATATGCGAAAGAATTATAACGATAAGACGCTTATTCAGTACCAAGGTAATGTAAGCAGAAAATAAGCGAAAAACTTGTTGCACTCTTAATTCGGTTGTGGTATTATTCATAGGCATTTGAATTCTAACAGGAGGTGTTTGCATGGCTAAGTGTGAAGTTTGCCAGAAAGATATGTTCTTCGGCAGAAAGATTAGAATCACGCGTTCACAGATTTCAAGACGCGCGCTTACTACGCAGCAGGCTAACGTAC
>JAFYJX010000031.1 GCA_017537905.1 Clostridiales bacterium
GAACGCTGCAGAAGCTTCTCTGAAGGCTATCCTCGACGAGAAGTATGGTGAGGGCAACTACGAGATCAACGAAGGCGATGGCGCGTTCTACGGCCCGAAGATCGACCTTCAGATCAAGGATGCTCTTGGACGTGAGTGGCAGTGCGGTACTGTCCAGCTCGACTTCCAGCTCCCTCATAACTTTGAGCTCACATTCGTTGACAAGGACGGCGCTCAGAAGATGCCTATCGTTATCCACAGAGCCATCTTCGGTTCTTTCGAGCGTTTCATCGGCATCATAACAGAGCACTTCAAGGGCGCATTCCCGTTCTGGCTTAACCCTTATCAGGTTGCAGTAGTACCGATCAGACCTGAGCACAACGAGTATGCTGAAAAGGTTGTTGCAGCTCTTACAAAGGCTGGCGTAAGAGTCGAATCTGACTTAACAGACGTCAACATGAGAGACAAGATCAAGAGATTCAAGCAGATGAAGGATCCTTACATCCTCGTAGTAGGCGATAAGGAAGCTGCCGAGAATACAGTATCTGTCAACGTAAGAGGCTCAAATAAGCAGCTTCAGGGCGTAGCACTCGACAAGTTCGTTGAACTTTGCGCTAAGCTCAATGCCGAGAGAACATTGGAGCTCCCGCAGGAGATCTGATTTCCGGTATTTCGTTTAATTAGTTAACTAATATAAGACGGCGCAGGACCACAAGGTCTTGCGCCGTTTTTGCACTAAAACAAAGAAATAAGCCGCCCTTAGCCCTGAAAACCCTACAAAATAAAGGAAAAACTTTGATTATCAAATTATCAAATTACACTTCCATACGAGTTCCTGAGTGCAAATTTTAGGTAAAAATCCTAACGAATAATGACTTTATTTGAAATATGGTTCTTGGTATCATTCGTATTGCTACAAAAGGGGGCATATGAGATATGTATAAACAAGAAGGAACTAAAGTCGCCATCATCGGCGCAGGTGCAGTAGGATCAACTACAGCTTTCGCAATCGCAATGCAGCAGCTCTGCTCTGAGCTCGTACTTATTGATGTCAATAAGGAAAAGGCTCTTGGTGAGGCTCTCGATATCAGCCACGGACTTCCGTTCATTGGCGATATGTATATTCACGCCGGCGACTACAGTGATGTTAAGGATGCAGACTGCATCATCATCACAGCAGGTATCCCCAGAAAAGAAGGCGAGACAAGACTTGATCTCGCTAAGAAGAACGTCAAGCTCGCTCACGTAATCACAGACAGCATCATGGAGCACTACAACAAGGGTGTCATCATGGTTATCTCCAATCCTTGCGACCTCGTTACATATAAGGTTGCAGAGTGGTCCGGACTTCCTTCAAGCAAGATCATCGGTTCCGGTACGAACCTCGACTCCGCTCGTTTCAGAGTCCTCATTTCCAGAAAGCTCGGCGTTGACGTTAGAAACGTTCACGGTTATATCCTCGGCGAGCACGGCGAGACACAGTTCCCTGTATGGAGCCACACTCACGTTGCAGGTATGGGAATCGACGAGTATGCAGATGCAATCGGCGTTCCTTTCGGCAAGGATGTTAAGGATGAGATCGCTCAGCAGACAAAGTCTTCCGGCGCTCAGATCATCAAGCTCAAGGGCGCTACATTCAACGGTATCGCTGTAAGTGCTGCTACACTCCTCAGAAGCATCACAGAAGACGAGCATACCATCAGAACAGTTGCTACAAGACTTAACGGAGAGTACGGCATCTCCGGTGTTACTCTGGACGTTCCTGCACTCATCGGTGCAAACGGCGTTGATAAGATCATCGACATGCGTCTTACAGACGAAGAGTACGAGCTCCTTAAGAAATCTGAGGCAAATATGCGTGAGGCAATCGCTTCCGTTGAGGGCCTCTGATAACTGAAAGCCTGACTGTCAGGCTTTTCGCGCTCGAAAAGAAAAAATCCAAGTCCCTGCACTTTGTCCCATAAAGTGCAGGGCTTTTCATTTAATAAGATACAAAGATTTGCTATAATGTCGGGGGTTATCCCAATTTCAATACGAATAAGAGGTTCTAATATGGAAATCAGTGCGGTTGTTATGGCGGCAGGAAAAAGCACGAGAATGAAGTCCAAGCATTCTAAAGTTGTGTTCCAGGTGTCGGGCAAACCGATTATCCAATGGGTAGCTGATGCTCTTTTCGAGTCAGGCTGCCAGGATCAGGTATATATTGTAGGCGAACAGCAGGCAGAGATCAGAGGCGTTTTGGGCGAGAATGTCGCTTATGTGCTTCAGGAAGAGCAGAGAGGTACAGGCCACGCAGTTATGCAGGCAGCACCTTTCCTCGAAGGCAGAGACGGTCTTACGATCGTTCTTCCCGGCGACTGCCCGATGGTATCCGCAGATACTATTAAGAAGGCTCTGGATGCTTTCGAATCAGCATCTTCCAATTGCGCAGCAATCCTCATCACAGCTGAGGCTGACGATCCGACAGGATACGGCCGTATCATCAGAGGCAAGGATGGCAACGTTCTTAAGATCGTTGAGCACAAGGACTGCACACCTGATGAGCTTAAGGTAAGAGAGATCAACTCTTCAATGTATGTGTTTAAGACTCCTCTGCTCCTTTCCGCATTGGGCAGGATTGGCGCTAATAACGCTCAGAAGGAGTATTACCTCACGGATACTATCGGAATCCTTATTAACGACGGCTTTACAGTAGGTGCCGTTGTATGCGATTTCGACGATACCAGGGGAGTTAACGACAGAAAGCAATTGGCTCAGGTAAGAGACATCATGAATCACAGGATCCTTGACCGTCATATGGCTAACGGCGTTGAGATCGTCGATCCCAATGCTACCTGGATCCATTATGCCGTTGAGATCGGCCAGGATACAGTAATCCTCCCGGGCACGACACTTCTCGGCAATACAAACATCGGTGAGGACTGCATCATCGGTGAGAATACCAGAATCGACTGCTCAGATATCGGCGACGGTACGGTCGTAGATAACTCCATCGTTTCTTCCAGCACGATTGGCAAGGACTGCCGTATCGGACCTTATACGCACATCAGACCTGAATCCAGGATCGACGATCACGTTACGCTCGGCGCATACGTTGAGGTCAAGGGTTCTGAGATCGGTGAATATACGAGAGCGCGTCACCTTACATATATCGGTGACTCCAAGGTCGGCCGCAACGTTAACTTCGGATGCGGTACGGTTACATGTAACTTCGACGGTCAGGACAAGATCGGCTGTACGATCGAAGATAACGTATTTATCGGAGGCAACTCCAATATCGTATCTTCCGTTGTTTTGGGCAAGGACTGCTACATCGCTGCAGGTTCCACGATCACATCAGACGTTCCTGCGCTGTCACTTGGTATCGGCAGATCCAAGCAGCTTAACAAGGATAACTGGGTTGCAAACAAGAGCCGTATGAGAGGCGAGAACTATATCAGACTTGACGACAGGCGTTCTGAGGTCTGATACCGGAGAAGCACTTTTATGTGGATAGTAGCCGGGCTCGGAAATCCGGGAAAACAGTATCTCTATACTTGGCACAATATGGGCTATCTCGCTGTGGATATGCTCGCGGATAAGCATGGCATTTTTCTCGGAAAAGAGAAGTACAAAGGCCTCTGGGGCAAGGGCAAGATCAATGGCCAGGACGTGATAATCATCAAGCCTACGACTTACATGAACAACTCAGGCGAGTGCTTAGTCGAGATCTCCAGGTTCTACAAGGTCCCGCCCAAGAACATCATCACCGTTTACGATGATATAGATATTGCCAAGGGAACGATAAGAGTAAGGCCCAAGGGCAGTGCAGGCACGCATAACGGAATGAGATCCGTTATCCAGCTTCTGGGCACAGAAGAGTTTCCCCGTGTACGAATTGGTACCGGTCCCGTTCCCGAGAATTGGGAGCTTGTAAATTATGTTCTTTCCGAAGTGCCGAAGGACGAGCGGCCCATGCTGAACGACGCTTTCGTAAAGGCGTGCGAGGCAGTCGAGGAGATCATCGCTAATGGATAAGAAGCTTATTGAGCTTCTTAACAGGATAGTATCCGACAAAGAGCTCGTATCGGACTTTTCCTTAAGTCTTAAGACAGGGAAGCATCTTAACATCACCGGCTTATGCGCTGAGCAGAAAGTCTATGTTGCCATGGCTCTGGCGCGTCTTAACGACCGTAAGGCAGTATTCATCGAACCTGATGCTGCAAGGGCCAGGAGTACCGCAGCATATTGTGCTGCATTTACTGACGCTCCTGTTACCCTTCTTACGCCCTCAGAACTGTCTCTCGTGAGCGCTGAGGCTTCTTCCAGGGAATTAGAGCTAACGAGGTCGGCGGCGCTCTCAGAGCTCGTCAGAGGCGGTTACGGGGCTGTTGTACTGACTGCGGCAGCTTTGCTTAACAAATTAGAGCCTAAAAATGTTTTCGCGAAAAGAATAATAAAGCTTAAAGTCGGCGCCGAGATGGAGCGCGATGAGCTTGTCGCAGCGCTTACATTTAACGGATATGAGAATGTTCCTCAGGTAATGGAAAAGGGCGAGTTCTCAGTAAGAGGCGACATCGTCGACATCTATTCTCCTTCGTTCACGGAGCCTGTCAGAATCAGCTTTTTCGACACAGAGATAGACCAGATCAAGACTTTCGACAGGGAGACGCAGAGATCGACCGGCCAGCTCGAAGAGACTGAGGCCGTACCCGCATCTATATATGCTTTCCCGGAAGATAAGCGCGGTGAGATAGCCGACATGATCCTCAACAAGGTTCAGGAAGACCTCGCGAAAATGAATATCGCGACAAGAGAAGTAAGGCGTGCGGCTGAGCTCCTTTCCAGAACCGCTACGGGCGATGCCGAGAAGATCAGGAACGGCATTGAGCCTTCAGGCATCGCAAGATGGCTGGGCCTTATCCTTAAGGATTTTGATACTGCTCTGGATTATGTTAAAGGCGACGACGTCGTCTTCTTCGTCGACGAGATGGTCGACTGCGACGCGAGACTTAACGCTTATGCAGGCGAGTATGCGCAGAGATGCCGTGATTCATTTGAGATAGGCATCGCGCCGACATGCTCTCCGTCTGCGATGGTCAACCTGACAAAGCTCATGGTGGCCCTAGACAGCCTGAATAACATTGTTACATTGTCCATGTTCCAGTCTTCGGGCAACGGATTGCCGGGCGGAACCACGCATACGGTCTCGGGTTTTCCCGCAGACAACTTTTCTGGCCGCGCGGAAGAGCTCTCAGCGCTTCTTAAGACCAACAAAGACGTTTATCTGGTCGCTCACCACGGCAGGCGCTACGAGCAGCTTAAAGAGCGCCTGGCTAACTACGACTGCTTTGCAGAGATAATCGATTCGCCGCTGCCGGCCGGATTTACCTATCCGATGCTTGGCATCACGATCCTGGGCGAGCAGGAGCTTTACGGCTCCGAGCAGAAGCAGACGCCGAAGAAAAAGGGCGGCAACAGGATCAATTTCTTCAGCGAGATCAATCCCGGCGATTACGTAGTTCACGACAAGCACGGCGTCGGCCGCTACGAAGGTCTCATCAACATGAAGGTCGGTGAGATCCGCAAAGACTATCTTAAGCTCACATATGCAAAGGGTGAGACTCTTTATATCCTGCCCGAAAATCTCGACTCCCTGCAAAAATATGTAGGCCCGGGCGAGCGCGAACCTAAGCTCTCGAGACTCGGCGGTGACGAGTGGAAAAAGTCAGTATCACGTGCCAGGGAAGCTATTAAGAAAGTTGCTTACGACCTGCTTAAGATATATGCCGCAAGAAGCGTAAACAAAGGCTTTGCGTGCGCTCCTGACGAAGAACAGCAAAAGCTCTTCGAAGACAGATTCCCGTTTGTCGAGACTGACGACCAGCTTCGTGCGAGCCACGAGATAAAAGCAGATATGGAATCCGAGAAGCCAATGGACAGGCTCCTTTGCGGCGATGTCGGATTCGGCAAGACCGAAGTCGCTTTCAGGGCGATGTTCAAGGCTGTAATGAACGGCAGGCAGGTAATTATGCTCGCGCCCACGACGCTTCTTGCCCAGCAGCACTATGAGAACTTCACGGCAAGAGTAAAAGACTTCCCGGTAAACGTCTGCATGCTCTCGAGATTCGTTCCGCAGGCGCAGATCAAGCAGAATCTCATAGACATTAAGAACGGCAAGATCGATGTCATTATCGGTACGCACAGGGTGCTCTCCAATGACGTAAGACCGCCGCATTTAGGCCTTCTCGTCGTCGACGAGGAGCAGCGTTTCGGCGTCAATCACAAAGAGAAGATCAAGTCCATGAAGACAGATGTCGATGTTCTCTCGTTGTCCGCAACGCCTATCCCCAGAACTCTTCACATGTCGCTCTCAGGAATCCGCGATATCTCGGTTCTCGAAGAAGCGCCTTTCAACAGACGCGCCGTACAGACTTACGTTTTGGGCTATGATGAACAGATAATAATACAGGCCTGCATGCGTGAGATTGCTCGTGGCGGCCAGATATTCTATCTCTACAACAGAACTTCAGATATCGATAAGGTTGCTGATGCGCTCGCAAAATCAATGCCAGGTGTCCGCGTCACATATGCACACGGCCAGATGCCCGAAAACGGCCTGGAAGCAGTAGTTTCAGACTTCATCGAAGGCAAGTACGACATCCTCGTCTGCACGACCATAATAGAGAACGGTGTCGACATGCCTAACGTAAATACTCTTATCGTCGAGAACGCAGACCGCTTCGGCCTCTCGCAGCTCTATCAGATAAAGGGCCGTGTCGGCAGATCCGACAGACAGGCATATGCTTACATCACATATAATGCTGATGCGCCTCTTAACGAGGAAGCTACGAAAAGACTTAATGCCCTGCGTGAATTCACCGAATTAGGTTCCGGTGTCCGTATCGCCATGAGAGATCTGGAAGTCCGCGGCGCAGGAAGCCTTCTCGGTGCTGAACAGCACGGCCAGATGGATGTCATCGGTTACGAACTCTACTGCAGATTGCTGGATGAGGAAGTACGTCTTCTTAAGTCCGGCAAAGACGAAGTCCTCGATACCGACCTCATTACAGGCCACTCTGATGCATCAACTGACGGCTTCTCTGTCGAAGTCGATTACGATGCTTATATTCCTGCTTCCTACATCCAGGATGAGGCCGCGAGAATGAGCTGCTACAGACGTATAGGCGACATCTCCGATTACGAATCTTACAGCGACTTTATTGACGAAGTAACAGACCGTTACGGCGACGCTCCGTCTGAAGTATATATCCTCTCAGGCATTTCGCTGATCCGCTCGATCGCACGCCCCTTAGGCTTTACCAAAGCATCGATTAAGAACGCCGGCGTAAGGCTCTACTTAAACCAGAATCTTCAGATCGACATGCAGGCATTCGGTGCATTGATGCGGGACAAATTCTATGGCGCTCGCGTAAACATCAACGCCACGGGATCAATGCCTTACATGCTTTTCAAGCCTTCATCGGTCAAGCAGGACAAAACAGTATCAGAGATCGTGGGACTCCTTAAGATCCTTAATGACAACCGGTCCGTTACTGACAAGCCTGAAGAAGATAAAGTATAATATGCGCGAAAAAGCTCCAATAGTCTAACGGATAGAATAGCGGTTTCCGGTACCGTAGATGCGGGTTCGACTCCTGCTTGGAGCGCCAATGAGGAAAAGCTTCCTTCAACGTACGAACAGTAATTTGCCTGCGGCAAATTAACTAGTTGAAGGAAGCTTTTCTATTGGCGGGGAACGGGGTGGCCTGCGGAACTCGCAGCTAAGGTGTTTTTTGTTTGCGGTCTTAAGGCGTACCGAAAGTGACTGCGAGACTAATTAACTAGTCGAATTATGATAAAATATGCTATCGCAAAGAGGCTGTTTTTGATGGCTATTTAGCAGCTTTCTTTGCACTTTGAAAAGTGGGAGATAGGACATGAATTTGCGCAAAGCTTTTGTGAGCACGGCTTTGATCTTGATGGCAGGATTACTGCCTCTTTCGGCATTTCAAAAAACTCTCCGCGCAGATTCCGGCAATAATGACAGATCCGGCAAAGAGATCCGGAGCGGAACGGCCCATATTACGGGCGCGATGGAAAGCAATATTTATTTCGGAAACTACTGGCAGTCCGTTAAGAGTGAAGAGGCAACAGACAGCAACAAAGAGCCCGTAAAGTGGAGAGTTCTCGCTAACAACGGAAACCTTTTCGTCGTGTCAGATAAGAACCTTGACTGCCTCGAATATAATTCATCAGCTGAAACAGTCACATGGGAAGAATGCACTTTAAGAAAGTGGCTCAACAGCAAATTCCTTGATAAGGCCTTCACTACGCAGGAGCAGGGGGCTGTCCTTGAATCTCTCGTCGTA
>JAFYJX010000032.1 GCA_017537905.1 Clostridiales bacterium
AAAAGGCATTGATCACAGGTATCACGGGTCAGGACGGTTCCTATTTGGCTGAATTCCTGCTCGAGAAGGGTTATGAAGTTCACGGCATCACAAGAAGAGCCAGTATCGCTAATACAGGCCGTATCGAGCATATCTTGGACAAGATCAAGCTCCATGACGGCGACCTTACGGATTCGACTTCACTGATCCGTATCATCAAGGAAGTTATGCCTGATGAGATCTATAACCTCGCTGCCCAGAGCCACGTTCAGGTCAGCTTCGACGTTCCCGAGTATTCCGGTGATGTCGATGCAATCGGCGTTTTAAGACTTCTTGAAGCTATGAGGATGTTAGGCCTCGAGAAGACCTGCAAGATCTATCAGGCTTCAACCTCTGAGCTCTTCGGCAAGGTTGAGGAAGTTCCCCAGAGAGAAACTACACCTTTCCATCCGTACAGCCCCTATGCAGTAGCAAAGCAGTACGGCTTCTGGATGATCAAGGAATACCGTGAAGCTTACGGAATGTTTGCAGTTAACGGCATTCTCTTTAACCATGAATCCGAAAGACGCGGCGAGAACTTCGTTACAAGAAAGATCACACTTGCTGCAGGCAGGATCGCAGAAGATCTTCAGGATCACCTGGAGCTCGGCAACATGGATTCACTCCGTGACTGGGGTTATGCAAAAGATTACGTAGAGTGCATGTGGCTCATCATGCAGCAGGAGACACCTGACGATTTCGTTATCGCTACAGGTGAGCAGCACACTGTAAGAGATTTCACCGAAAAGGCATTTAAAGCTAACGGCATTGAGATCCGCTGGGAAGGCACCGGCGTTGACGAGAAGGGTTACGATGTAAAGACTGGCAAGATGCTCGTCTGCGTAAATCCCGCATGGTTCAGACCTACAGACGTTGATAACCTCTGGGGCGATCCTACAAAGGCTAAGACGGTACTTGGCTGGAATCCCCAGAAGACAACATATGAAGAACTGATAGAGATCATGGCAAAGCATGACAGAATGCTCGCTAAGCAGCAGAAAGCAATGAAAGAGGCGCTCTAATATGATGGACAAAAATGCGAAGATATACGTTGCCGGCCATAAGGGCATGGTAGGCTCAGCTATCGTAAGAGAACTCGAGCGTCAGGGATATCACAATCTCGTTTTAAGAACACATAAAGAACTTGATCTCACAAGACAGGACCAGGTCGAGAAGTTTTTTGCAGAAGAAAAGCCTGAATATGTTTTCCTCGCTGCAGCTAAAGTAGGCGGCATCATGGGAAATGCCAAGGCTAAAGCTGATTTCATGTACGACAACATGATCCTTGAGATGAACGTTATCCACAGCGCGTGGCAGAACGGATGCAAGAAACTGGAGTTCCTGGGAAGCTCATGCATATACCCCAGAATGGCTCCCCAGCCTATGCCTGAGTCATGCCTGCTCACTTCAAGCCTCGAGCAGACAAACGAAGCTTATGCTCTTGCAAAGATATCCGGCCTTAAATACTGCGAATACTTAAACGGCCAGTACGGCACAGACTATATTTCCGTAATGCCTACAAACCTTTACGGACCTAATGACAATTACCATCCCGAGCACAGCCATGTTCTTCCTGCTCTTATCCGCCGCTTCCATGAGGCTAAGGTAGAGGGTAAGGAATCAGTTACATGCTGGGGTGACGGTTCACCTCTGCGTGAGTTCCTGTATGTTGATGACCTTGCCAATCTCTGCGTATTCCTCATGAATAACTACAGCGGTGATGAGACAGTAAATGCAGGCACAGGCAAGGAGCTTACTATCAAGGAGCTTACAGAGCTCGTTGCAAAGGTCATAGGCTACGAAGGCCGTATCGAATGGGATACGACAAAGCCCAACGGCACGCCGAGAAAGCTCCTGGACGTTTCCAAGGCAACAAAGCTCGGCTGGACATATAAGACTGAATTGGAAGACGGAATCAGACTTGCATATAAGGACTTCTTGGAAAACCCGATGAGGGCAGAAAGGTAATCTTATGAATATAATCCTACTTTCAGGCGGCTCCGGTAAGCGTCTTTGGCCTTTATCTAACGATATCCGCTCAAAGCAGTTCATCAAGATCTTCAAAAAGGACAACGGTGAATATGAATCGATGGTCCAGCGTATCTACGGCCAGATCAGGGCAGTAGATCCTGATGCTGTTGTTACTATCGCAACATCGAAGTCCCAGGTATCTGCTATCCATAACCAGCTTGGCATGGATGTCGGCGTTTCGGTAGAACCCTGCAGGAGAGACACTTTCGCAGCGATAGCGCTCGCAACAGCTTATCTTAACTGCGTGATGAACGTTCCGAGAGATGAAGCTGTCGTTGTATGCCCGGTAGATCCTTATGTTGAGGATTCTTATTTCGAGTGCGTTAACAGGCTCTATGAGGCAGCTTCTAGGGGCACGAAAAACCTGACTCTCATGGGGATCGAACCTACATATCCGTCCGAGAAGTACGGTTATATCAAGCCTATTAAGAATGAAGACGGCTCAAACGGCTGGGGCTTTACAGAAAAGCCTACTGCCGAGAAAGCACAGGAATATATCGACGGCGGCGCGCTCTGGAATGGAGGCGTATTCGCTTATAAGCTCTCTTATGTTTTGGACAAGAGTAAGGAATTGCTTGGAACAGACAATTACGATGAGCTTTACTCCAATTATGCAAACCTTAAGAAGATATCTTTCGACTATGCTGTAGTTGAGGCAGAGACTTCCATTGATGTTCTCCGTTATAACGGTGAATGGAAAGACTTAGGTACATGGAATACATTGACTGAAGCCATGGTCGATCCGGTCATCGGCGACGCCGCTCTTAACGACAAGTGTTCCAATGTACATGTCGTAAATGAGCTCGGTATCCCGATCATCGGCATGGGATTAAAGGACGTTGTCATCTCTGCAAGTCCTGAGGGAATCCTCGTCTCCGACAAGGAGCAGAGCTCATACATTAAGCCTTTTGTAGATGATATAGTCCAGCGTGTTATGTTCGCTGAAAAGAGCTGGGGTTCATACAGGGTCCTTGATATCGAAGAGACTTCAATGACCGTAAAGGTAACTCTTAATCCTGGCAATAAGATGAACTATCACAGCCACGATAAGCGTGATGAGGTCTGGACCGTTATTTCCGGTTCCGGCAGAACGATCGTTGACGGAATGGAACAGCTCGTTAAGCCCGGCGATGTGGTAACGATGGCCGCAGGCTGCAAACACACTGTTTTCGCAGGTGATGAAGGCATCCAGCTTATCGAAGTCCAGTTAGGCGAAGACATTAACGTAGCCGACAAGCATAAGTACGAACTGTAACAGGAGAGATCAATGAACAACAAGCCGTTCTTGTTAAAGCCAGCTGCTAAGGACTACCTCTGGGGTGGTTCGAGGCTTAATGATGACTTCAAGTTCGGCATTGATGCCGATCCTTTCGCAGAGGCATGGGTATGTTCGACGCACCCTGACGGAAATTCAGTTCTGGCGACCGGAGAGACATTAAGTGAGATCATCAGATCACATCCCGAATATATTGGAACGCATGCATCCTCTGTCGCAAACGGTCATTTCCCGATCCTCATAAAGCTCATCGATGCGAATAAAGATCTCTCGGTCCAGGTTCATCCTGACGATGAATACAGCCTCTCGAGAGAAGGCCAGCTTGGCAAGACCGAACTGTGGTATGTTCTCGATGCAAAAAAGGACGCCTCACTTGTCTATGGTTTTAACCGTGATGTTGAAGCAGACGAGGTAAGAAAGGCTATAGATGACGGTACGGTAGAGAACCTCTTAAATCATGTGCCTGTTAAGAAGAACGACCTTTTCTTCATAGAATCGGGCACTGTTCATGCAATTGGTTCAGGCTGTCTTGTCGCCGAGATCCAGGAAAATTCCAATGTCACATACCGTCTCTACGACTACGGGCGTGTCGACAAGAACGGCGAGCAGAGAGAACTGAATATAGACAAGGGTCTGGAAGTCTCTAATCTCAAGGCTTCTGCGGCGCCCCGCCAGCCTATGAGAGTCTTAAGATATAAATCCGGTTGTGCGAGCGAGCTTTTGTGCCGCTGCAAGTATTTCCAGGTCGAAAGACTACTTCTTAACACCGAAGTTAACAGGGAACTGGCATCCTATAAGACTGAGGAAAACTCATTCCATGCATTGCTCTGCGTCGACGGTTGCGGAATAATAGCAGCTGACGGCTTTATGCTCAATTTCTTTAAAGGAGACTGTATCTTTGTTCCTGCAAACAGCATCGAAATGAAGCTCCACGGCCAGGCGCAGATATTGGATGTAAGTTGTTGATTATGAAATTTGCTTATTATATTACCGATCACGGGTTCGGCCATCTTATGAGAGAGCTTCCCGTTATGAGAGAGCTCATCAGAAGAGGCCACAAAGTAACAGTTGTAACAGGTCCTCAGCAGGCTGAAGTTACCGATAATTATCTGGACCACAAGGCTGAGATAATCGTCGAAAACACCGACGCGGGCCTTGTAGTCATTCCCGGTTCACTTATCATCGACAGCGAAGCGACTGTTGCCAGGATCAGGGAACACATCTCTAAGTGGGACCGTCTTATTGAAGAGAGCGTCGATGCCGATGCTTATGTTATCGACATCTGCCCCTGGGCTGTCATCGCAGCAAAGAAAAAGGGCATCAGAAGCTTTCTTATGACGAATTTCACCTGGATAGAACAGTATGAACCCTTTGTGCCCGAAGACCTCGTAAATGTCTATAAAGATGCTTACAGGCAGGCTGATAAGGTCATCTATTTCGACCTGGCAAACGAAGCATCACGAAAATTCTTGGGTAATGGTATCGAAGTCGGTTTTTCTGCAAGGCCTTTTGATCCTGTTAAGGTAAAGGCTATAAGAGACGCTCACGATAAGCCTATCGTAGTGATAACGTGCGGTGCGAGTAATTCCGGATTCGATTTTGATATCGATGTGAGCAAACTCTCGTATTCATTTATTGTAACGAGAGCCCTTAAGCTCATCGGAGATAATGTTGAATATCTGGATCCTAAGACTAATAACACTCAGGACTACGTCGCTGCGGCAGATTACTGCATTGCAAAGGCAGGGTGGTCCACGGTATCAGAGTTTGTTACGGCAGGCGTCAGAACGGCTCTCTTAGAGCGTGATGATACAGCTGAGGACACCATGACCATTAACCAGTTGAAAGACAGGAAACTCGCGATCTCCATTAAGGTCGATGAACTTAAGGATATCGGAAAAGTAATTGAGAAGATGGACAGCTTTGCCTGGTCAGAAAAGATCTATGAGAATGAATATTCGAAGATCGCAGATATATTAGAAAACAACACAAAACAGGAGATATAACATGGATTACAAAGCAGAATATGAGCGCTGGTTAAAACTAGCTACAGACAGTGAGATCAATGCCGAATTAAAAGGCATGGACGATGTCGCTATGGAAGATGCATTCTACAGGAACCTGGCATTCGGTACAGGCGGTCTCAGAGGTACGATCGGAGCAGGCACAAACCGCATGAATATCTACGTTGTAGCCAAGGCGAGCCAGGGCCTTTCCGATTATCTTCTTAAGACAGTAGACGGCCAGCCGAGCGTTGTCGTAGGCTATGACAGCCGTATCAAATCTGACCTCTTTGCCAGGGTTGCTGCATCCGTATTCGCTGCAAACGGCCTTAAGGTATGGATCTGGCCCACGTTAAATCCCGTTCCGACAGTAAGCTTTGCCATAAGGGATCTTAAGGCTTCCCAGGGCATCATGATCACCGCATCACACAACCCCGCAAAATATAACGGCTATAAGGTTTACGGCGCTGACGGATGCCAGATAACTACTGAAGCTGCAGCAACGATCCTATCTGAGATCGAGAAGCTCGATATCTTTTCTGACGTTAAGATGACTGATTTCGAAAGGGCAGTTGAAGACGGTAAGATCCAATACATTCCTGATTCTGTCATGGATGGATTTATTGAAGCCGTTAAGAGCCAGTCCGTTCTCTTCGGAGATGAGATCGATAAGAACGTTACCATCGTATATTCGCCTCTGAACGGCACCGGTTTAAAGCCTGTTACAAGAGCTCTGGAAGAGTCCGGATTTACGAACATCATTGTTGTTGAGGAGCAGAGAAATCCTGACGGAAATTTCCCGACATGCCCTTATCCCAACCCTGAGATCAGGGAAGCAATGGAACTGGGACTTCAGTATTGTGAGAAGACTGGCGCAGACCTGCTTTTCGCGACTGACCCTGACGCAGACAGATGCGGTATCGCTATTAAGACTTCAGCGGGCGATTACCAGCTCCTGACAGGCAATGAAGTAGGAATCCTGCTGCTCGACTATATCTGCAGCCAGAGGACCAAGCATAATAAGATGCCCGAGCATCCTGTATTCATTAAGACAATCGTTACGATGGATCTCGCTGAGAAGATCGCAAGCCACTATGGAGTTGAGACCGTGAATGTTCTTACAGGCTTTAAGTTCATCGGCGAAGTAATCGGCAAGATGGAAGCTAAGGGCAGGGAAGCTGATTACATTTGTGGTTTTGAAGAGTCCTACGGATATCTCACTGGTTCTTATGTCAGGGACAAGGATGCCGTAAATGCAGCATTCATAATAGCTGAGATGTTCGCTTTCTATAAGACAAGAGGCATCAGCCTAATAGATAAGCTTAATGAGCTCTACAAAGAATATGGTTACTGCCTCAATACACTCCATTCATTTGAGTTCCCGGGATCTTCAGGAATGGCTAAGATGGGCGAGATCATGGCTAAGTTCCACGAAGGCCTTGAGACTATTGCAGGGCAGGCTGTTACAACAACAGAGGACTACAGCAAGGGCCTTAACGGACTTCCGAAGTCTGATGTATTGAAGTTCTATACAAAGGATATTTCCGTAGTTGTAAGGCCTTCAGGCACTGAGCCGAAGCTTAAGACTTATGTAAGCGTTATTGCTGATAACAAGGAAAAGGCGATGGACATTGAAAGCCATATAATGGCTGAACTTAAGTCGTTAATATCCTGAAGATTTTTTAGTTTTTGGGGTTTGCTTCCAAAAGTGTATAATATAATTTATTTTATTAAGCATTTGAGGAGACTAAATGAACCTGTACGAGAACGATAGCTATATCGAAGATATCCGTTATGTATCCCGTTTGGATCTTCCGTGGGAGAAATTACAGGATTCGAGTTTCCTTATTTCAGGCGCGACCGGATTGGTCGGAAGCTTCCTTGTAGACGTCCTGCTCGAAAAGAACATCTCTGACGGACTTAACTGCACTGTCTATGCCTTGGGAAGAAATGAAGCCAGGCTTAAGGCCAGGTTCTCTAAGTATTCTGATGATGACCACCTGGTATTCGTCCAGTACGATATTCAGGAGCCTTTTGTCCGCGAGGACTTGGGGAAGATCGATTATGTTCTCCATCTGGCTTCGAATACCCATCCGCTCCTTTATTCGACAGATCCGATTGGCACTATCCTTACAAACATGTTTGGCGTTAAGAACATGCTCGATTTTGCGGTGCAGCATCAATGCAGGCGCTTTGCTTTTACGTCTTCGAATGAGATCTATGGCGAGAACAAAGGCGATGTCGAGCTTTTCGACGAGGATTACTGCGGTTACATAAACTGCAATACTCTGAGGGCCGGTTATCCCGAGAGCAAGAGGTGCGGAGAATCTCTCTGCCAGGCATATATGTCCCAAAAGGGCCTTGATGTGGTAATTCCGCGTATTACCAGGACATTCGGACCTACAATGTCCATGTCTGATACCAAAGCCGCGAGCCAGTTCATTAAAAAGGGCGTGGCCGGCGAGGACATAATCCTTAAATCAGCAGGCACACAGTATTTCAGCTATACATATATGGCTGATGCCGTAAGCGGACTTCTGACCGTCCTTTTGAAGGGTGAGAGCGGAAACGCTTATAACATCGCTGATGAGTCTTGTGACATAATGCTCAAAGATCTTGCAGCTGTTATAGCTGACTATAGCGGCAGGAAAGTCGTATTTGAGATCCCTGATGCGGTTGAGGCAGCAGGCTACAGCAAAGCAACGAAGGCAAGGCTCGACGGCACCAAGCTTAAGGCTCTAGGCTGGCAGCCCAGGTATGACATAGCATCTGGCATCGGAAGAACGCTCAGCATCTTAAGATCAATACAGGAATAAATGGCATGAAAAACTACGTAATACTTTTGGCCGGCGGTGTCGGAAAGAGAATGGATTCGGAGATCCCCAAGCAGTTTTTGGAGGTCAAAGGCAAGCCGATAATCGTTTATACGCTTGAAAGGTTCGAGCAAAATCCCCAGATCGAGAAGATCGTTATCGTATGCATCAAGGACTGGATTGAGCATACAAAGGAGCTCGTTAAGAAATATAACATTACCAAGGCAGTATGGTTTACCGAAGGCGGTGCCACAGGCCACGATTCGATCCGTAACGGCGTTTATTTCCTGAGAGATAAGATCGAACCTGATGATTTCGTTATCGTTCACGATGCGGTAAGACCTATCCTGCCTCAGAAGGCAATAGATGAAGTCATCAAGGTTGCTCATGAGAACGGCAACGCGTCTTCATCTATCGCATGCCATCCGCCCATTGTCTATACGGAAGACTTCAAGTCCGGCATAACGGATGTCGACAGGGAACATGTAATGCTTACAGCTTCGCCGCAGGCATATCGCTATTCGCTGGCATTAAAATGCTATGATAAAGCGGAAGAAGAGAATAAGCATAACTTTACTTTTACGAGTTCTCTGCTTATCCATTACGGTGAGCGCGTTTACTTCGCAAAGGGTACGACAAGCAATATCAAGATAACGAAGAAGGAAGACCTGGCTCTGTTCGAAGCACTGCTCCAGGTGCCTGAAGAATTACTATACAGCTGAGTTTTGGCGGCATAGGAAGGAGAACAAGATTTGAACTGTTCTGAATATTTGGTTGACTTTCTGATCAAGCAGGGAGTAACAGATGTTTTCGGATATGCAGGCGGTTATATCGTTCCGTTTATGGACGCGCTCTATAAGCGTAAGGATGAGATAACCACACATGTCTGCTATCACGAGCAGGGCTGTGCTCTTGCTGCTGACGGATATGCGCGTACAAGCGGTAAGATCGGCGTTTACTTTACGACTTCAGGCCCCGGTGCCATCAACGGGCTTGGAGGTCTTGCTGATGCCTGGTTTGACGGATTCCCGCTTATGGGTATCTGCGGAAATGTCCCGACTAATGAGATGAAGGGATTTTCGGGCATACGTCAGAACGGTTTCCAGGAGATGGAACTCGTTTCAATGACAAGAAACATTACGAAATATTCAGTTACGGCGAATACCAGCAAGGGATTCCCCGATATCGTAAGCCGTGCTTACAACATGGCTTTATTAGGCAGGAAAGGGGGTGTCATCATTGATTTTCCGCTCGACATACAGCAAGCCGATATTATTGGTGGGTAACGGCGTCAGGACTTCCGGAGCAGTTGATCTGGTCCATGAGTTCGCCAAGAAGACAAACATCCCTGTCCTTACGACAATGAACGGCGTAGATCTCGCCCAGGACGATCTGCATATCGGATTTATCGGAACACACGGTAACCGTGTCGCTAACATGATCTTAAATGAGTGCGACCTCATAATCTCTGTCGGCGCCAGATTAGGCATCCGTCAGGTAGGCCAGTTCAGAGATAAGTTCGCTCCAAATGCCGACCTTATCCGCTGCGATATCGATGAATATGAATTATCCAGAGGCATTAAGGATAATGAAGTCCAGTATAAGATCGATGCCGTTGAATTCATGAAGGAACTCCTCGAAGAAGACGTTCCCGATTATACGGAATGGAAGAACAAGTGCCTTGAAGCAAAGGAATTCTTATCTTCTTACGATAAACAGCCGGGCAATATGGCAGTCGAGAAGATCGCTTCACTTCTTCCCGAGAACCCGAATGTATCTGTCGATGTAGGCATGAACCAGTGCTACTGCGCACAGTCTCTTGTCCTTAAGGGCTATAAGGGCAGGATCCACATAAGCGGCGGCTACGGCACTATGGGCTGCGGACTTCCTTTCGCAATCGGCTCATGCATCGCAGAAGGCAGAAAGCCAGTTTTCTGTATCGCAGGTGACGGCGGATTCCAGATGAATATCCAGGAATTGGAGACCGTTCACAGGGAGAATCTTCCTATCAAGATCTTTATCCTTAACAACCGTGTTCTCGGTAAGATCTCTGAGACGCAGCATTTCAGGCATGGCGACAGGTTTGCAGCAACAGCTGTATCAGGCGGCTATACTGTTCCTGATTTTCAGAAGATCGCCGAAGCATACGGTGTTCGTGCGGTTTCTCTGAAATCTTATGAGGAGCTGGATAACTATACTGAGTGGATAAATGATAATGAACCGTGCCTCTTTTCGATCGATCTTCCTGAAGATTGTTTGCTTACACCGAAGATCAAGTTCGAAACGGGCATGATAAATCCAAAATTGGATGACGATGTTTTCGCGAAGGCGAAAGCAATCTTAAAAAGCTGAGGATATTTAAGGAGAAATATATGCAGGCAGTTATTTTAGCGGCAGGTATGGGAAAGAGATTAAAGGAGCTCACCCGTAACAACACCAAGTGTATGGTTGAGGTAAACGGTGTTTCCCTGATCGACAGGATGCTTCATCAGATCGAGAAGCAGAATCTGGACAGGATCGTGATCGTTGTCGGTTACGAAGGACAGAAACTGATAGATTACATCGGAACACTGGGTATCAAGACGCCTGTCGTCTTTGTCGAGAACCCTATCTACGATAAGACAAACAACATCTATTCGCTGGCGCTGGCAAAGGATTATCTGACAGAAGATGACACGCTGCTCTTTGAGTCAGACATTATCCTCGAAGACGGAATAATAGAAGAGGTTATCGCAGATCCGAAGGACTCTCTTGTTCTTGTCGATAAGTATGAGAACTGGATGGACGGAACTTACCTTACTGTAGACGGTGAGGATAATATCACAGGTTTTACTTCAGAAAGAAGGCTAAATTTCGAATCTACAGGCAATTACTATAAGCCGGTTAATGTCTATAAGTTCAGCAAGGATTTCTCTTCATCTGTATATGTTCCGCTCCTTGAGGCTTATTCCAGCGCTCTGGGAAACAGCGAGATATTCCAGCACGATCTTAAGGTAATCACGATGCTCGATGACCCCCAGATCAAGGTGTCCAAGCTTAATGGCAAGCTCTGGTATGAGATCAACGATATCGAAGATCTGAAGATCGTTGAGATCTTGTTCTGCGAGGACAAGGAAGAGAAATTAGACCGCCTTCACAAGACATACGGCGGCTACTGGAGATTCCCGGGCCTTTTGGATTACTACTATCTCGTAAATCCTTATTTCCCGCCGAAGAGAATGGTCGAGGAGATGATCGCAAGCTATCCGAGCCTTCTTACACAGTATCCTTCCGGAATGAAGGTAAATGCGCTCCTGGCTTCCAGAAACTTCAATATCCGTCAGGAAAATATCGTAATAGGCAACGGTTCATCAGAGCTTATTAAGAGCCTTATGGGATTCCTCGACGGTAAGAGCGGTTTTATCAGGCCAATGTTCGAAGAATATCCCAACAGATTTGCGAAGGGACAGGCTGTCTTCTTCGATACAACATCACAGGGTTATACATATACCGCTCAGGACATCATGGATTTCTTTACGGCAAATCCTGTCGATAACCTTGTTATCGTAAATCCTGATATGCCTTCAGGAAACTTCATCCTCAAAGATGACATGATCAAGGTCGTCGAATGGGGCAAAGAGAATAACGTAAACATCGTTCTCGACGAGTCATTTATCGATTTTGCGGATCAGGATGACTGGTCATTGATGCTGCAGGATATAGTATCTGCAAATAAGCATTTATTCATCATGAAGTCGATCTCTAAGTCTTTCGGAGTTCCGGGACTCCGTTTGGGCGTTCTCGCATCAGGCAACGAAGACATAATCGCTAAGATGAAGAAAGATGTCTGCATCTGGAACATCAACTCCTTTGCGGAATTCTACATGCAGATCTACGAGAAGTACGAGAAGGATTACGACAAGGCAAAGGTCATGTTCAGACAGGAGAGAAGCAGGTTCAGATCTGAGCTCTCCAAGATCCCCGGCCTTAAGATCTTCCCGTCACAGGCAAGCTTCCTCATGATCGAGCTCACAAACTATTCGGCTCATAAGCTTTCCATGGAACTCCTTGATTACAACATCCTTATACGAGACCTCTCAGTTAAGCTCGGAGACGACAAATATATAAGGATTGCGATCAGAAACAAGGAAGACAACGACAAGCTTGTCGCAGCATTCAAAGCAGTGCTCGAAAAAGCTTAAACTATACGAAAATCAAGCGGAAAAATAAGCCTCCCCTCGTGCTATAATCAAACCATCTGACAAAGATATTTGATTTGCATCGGGAGGTTTTCGTATGTTTAAGAAGATTATCAGCTCAATGTTGGCGCTATTCATCTGTTTGGGAATACTCGCAATTTTCGCAAGCCCTGTTGAAGCAGCAAGTAAGAATCCTTGGTCCGTCAAGGTCAACTACACCCAGAACGTTGTAACTGTTTATAAGAACGGCAAGGCCGTAAAGGCAATGCTCTGTTCCACAGGTTCTGCAACACCTAAGAGGGGTACATACAAGATGGGTGCCAAGTTCAGATGGCACGGCCTTAAAGGCGGCGTTCAGGGCCAGTTCTGCCGCGTTATCACAGGAAATATCTGGTTCCATTCGGTACCGTATACAAAGGTCTCACAGTCGGCTCTGAAATATTGGGAATACGACAAGCTCGGAACAACGTGCTCCGCGGGCTGCGTAAGACTTTCTGCAGCTGATGCCCAGTACATCTATAATCTCCCGGCAAAGACTCCCGTTACTTTCTACAGCAGCTCCAACCCGGGCCCCTTGGGAAAGCCTGAGGGACTTAAGATCTCAGATGCTCCTGCAGAATTAAGAGCATGGGATCCTACAGACCCGCTCACATGCAATGCATGGAAGAAGAATAAGTCTTATTTCCAGTACACTTTCAATGCAAAAGCTTATCTCAAGTACAATCCTGAACTCGAATACACAGTAGGAACAAACGAGCTCAAGCTTAAGGTTCATTATGCAACAAAGGGTATCAGAGAAAAGAGAAGAGCTTCCGATGATTTTGATCTCGGCTTCTTCATGAAGTACTATCCTGAGATTGCAGAGCAGTACAATAACGACCCTTACGAAATAGTTAAGTTCTATAACACAAGAGGCAAAGCTGCAGGCTATATCGGCAGTGTTGACAATCCGAAGTTCAAGCCGGTCTTTGACGCTTTCTACTATGCATATTCCAACCCTGATTTAAGGAATGTATTTGGCTACGATTCCACGAAGCTTTTCTGGCATTATGAGAAATACGGAATCGGCGAAGATCTGAATTCCAGCCCGTATTTCAACCTTAACAGCTTTAAGGCTGATAATCCCGAATTGGTCAAGCAGTTCGGCAGCAACAACTTTAAGTATTACAGATACTTTATCGATGTTGCTTACCCTGATATGGTAAACGCAGCAGCTTAAGACTTTTTAAGGGGGCACAATAAGTGCCCCTTTTTCTTATTTTAGGGAGCTTATGTTATAATTCTACTGAATTTATGGAATAGAGGCATTTATCGTGAGAGCATTGATACTTAATTCCGGCCTGGGCCACAGAATGGGCGCGCTTACTTCAGAGCACCCGAAATGCATGACCGAGATCTCCGGCACAGAGACTATTTTATCCAGACAATTGAAGTGTTTATCAGACTTGGGCGTTAAAGAAGTCGTTATGACCACGGGTTATTTCGACCAGGTCCTCGTTGATTACTGCAATTCTCTGGGACTTCCGATGAATTTTACATTCGTAAACAACCCGCTTTATGCTGAGACAAACTACATCTACAGCATTTACTGCGCCAGGGAATACTTAGACGATGATATCGTCCTGATGCACGGTGACCTGGTTTTCGAAGAATCTGTATTGAATGATATCCTCGATTGTCCCACGAGCGCCATGAAGGTCTCATCAACGGTGCCTTTGCCGGAAAAGGACTTCAAGGCTGTGATCAAGGACGGCTTCGTAATGAAGGTCGGTATCAATTTCTTTGAAAATGCCATGGAAGCACAGGCCCTCTATAAGCTTAACAGGTCAGACTGGAAGATCTGGCTTGATAAGATCTCCGAATTCTGCGAGAACGACAACCGTAAGTGCTATGCGGAGAATGCTCTAAACGAGCTCGAAGGCGCCTGCAACATCAAGGCTTTTGACGTTAAGGACAGGCTTTGTTCCGAGATAGATACGCCTGAAGATCTGGCCGTAGTATCCGGAAGACTTGCTGAGATAGAGAAATAATATGGATCAGAAGATAATTACTTCCAGAGACGACTATAAAGAATTAGATGCCTGGATCAAAGACAACGTTGTAAAGAATCTGCTGCTCGTATGCGACAGCTCCATTGAGTTCCAGAAGAGCTTAAACAGTCATATGGATAAGGTAGAAGCGAACATTATAAGGTTCAGCGACTTCGTGCCGAATCCGCTCTATGAATCAGTCGTAGAGGGCGTTTCGCTGTTTCACGAGAAGAACTGCGACGGAATCTTCGCGGTAGGCGGCGGCTCTGCAATTGATGTTGCCAAGTGTATCAAGCTCTACAGCAACATGAATCCTGAAGAGAATTACTTAAAGCAGGAGATCGTTCCCAACAACATTCCGTTTATCGCTATGCCTACGACAGCCGGAACTGGCTCTGAGGCTACCAGATATGCCGTTATCTACTTTAACGGCGAGAAGCAGTCTGTAACAAGCGAATCCTGCATTCCTGAGACTGTTCTGCTCGACCATAACAGCTTAAAGACTTTGCCTCTTTATCAGAAGAAGTCCACCATGATGGATGCTCTCTGTCATGCGGTCGAGTCTTACTGGTCAGTAAACAGTAATGACGAGAGCAAAGAATATTCGAAGAAAGCCATTTCGGGCGTTCTAGAGAACATGGAAGGCTACCTCGGAAATACTGAAGAGGGCAACCACGGAATGCTTATGGCAGCGCATTTCGCGGGCAAGGCTATTAATATCACACAGACAACGGCAGGCCACGCCATGTGCTATAAGATCACGAGCCTTCTCGGGCCTTCACATGGCCATGCTGCGATCCTCTGTGATAGGGTGCTGTTCCCGTGGATGGTCGAAAATACTGACAAGTGCATTGATTCAAGGGGAGAGGAATACATCAAAAAGACTCTTGATGAGATTGCAGGAATGTTCGGATATGCTTCAGCAGACGAAGGAAAATCCTGTTTAGAGGACATTTTTGCCAAGCTCGGGCTCTCTGTGCCTGAGGCAACAGATGAGGATATCGACAGGCTTAAGGTATCTGTAAATCCCGTAAGACTTAAGAATCACCCTGTAAAGCTTGATGTGGAGACGATCGAAATGCTCTACAGGAAGATACTTGCCACAAAATAGCGCTGATTTTGTAATAATTATTACTTGTAATATAATTGGTTGGAATGATAATGCGGAGGTCTTTGTTATGAGCGATAAAAAGGTATACACCTGTTTTTGCACTGACAACATCCATGAAGGACACATGAATATCATTAAGAAGTGCAAGGAGTTAGGCAGTGTAACTGTCGGTGTTCTTTGCGATTCAGAGATGATCAGATATAACAGATTCCCTACAAAGACCGTTGAAGAGCGCGTTGAGATGATCAAGGCGATCCCTGAGGTCGATGACGTAATCGTTCAGAATCATATCTTCTACGATGAGATTTTCGAGAATCTCCATCCTGATTTCGTAGTCCATGGTGACAACTGGAATAACTCCGCTCTTATTGCGATCAAGAATAATATCACGGAGCTCTGCTCCAAGTTCGGCGGCGAACTCGTTGAAGTCCCTTACACATATAACGAGAACACACAGAAGAAAGACCGCCAGATGAGAGAAAAGCTCTCAATGCCCGAACTTCGAAGAGGCCGTTTAAGAAAGCTCCTCAATATTGTTCCGATCGTTAAGACCATTGAGGTTCACAGCGGTATCACAGGTCTCATCGCAGAGAAGACCATCGTCGCAAACGGCGAGCACATCGACCAGTTTGACGCTATGTGGATCAGCTCACTTTGTGATTCGACAGCCAAGGGCAAACCTGATATCGAGCTTGTTGACATGACTTCCAGATTCAGAACGATAGATGACGTTATGGAAGTTACGACAAAGCCTATCATCTTCGACGGTGATACAGGCGGACTTACAGAGCACTTCGTATATACTGTCCGTACTCTTGAGAGAATGGGCGTATCTGCCGTTATCATCGAAGATAAGAAGGGCTTAAAGAAGAATTCACTTTTCGGTACTGAAGTTAAGCAAACCCAGGCTACCATTGAAGAATTCTCTGAGAAGATCAGAGCAGGTAAGAATGCCCAGTTATCTGATGATTTCATGATCATTGCCCGTATCGAGAGCCTTATCCTCGAGCAGGGTATGGATGATGCAATTGCCAGAGCCAAGGCATTTGTCGAGGCCGGCGCAGACGGCATCATGATCCACAGCCGTAAGAAGGATCCTGCTGAGATATTGGAGTTCTGCGACAAGTTCAGATCATTTAACAAGGAAACACCTATCGTTGTTGTTCCTACATCGTTTAACACGATTACAGAAGAAGAACTCGCTTCGCACGGCGTAAATATCGTTATCTATGCAAACCAGCTTACCAGAGCCGCTTTCCCGGCTATGCAGCAGGTTGCAGAGGATATCCTGAAGTATCACAGGGCGAAAGAAGTCGATGACAGACTTATGTCCATTAAGCAGATCATCACTCTTATCGACGAGATTTGATAATACTGTTTTTTGAAGCATGGAAATGGAGAACTGATGGCAAAAGAAACTAACAATACATCAGCTAATAAAGCAAAGACAAACAGTCAGGGCGGCAGATACATTTTCCGCGGAATCTGCGCTTTGCTGCTTAATTTCATTGCGGCACTGAGTTTCCTTTACGTATGGATCGACTATGTCCAGCACACTAACCGTACAGGTTACTTGCTGGGTAAAGGTAACATCGCGATGTCAGTTATCATCTACGTCATGATG
>JAFYJX010000033.1 GCA_017537905.1 Clostridiales bacterium
GCTGCTGCTTCTTGGCACATCCGCAGGGCAGGAGCGCTGCGCCTAACATTACAAGTACTGCAAAAGAAGCAATTGCTTTCCTTAAGTTCTTCATTTCTTTACTCTCCTTTTTATTCTCAATTAAATATTTTTACCCGAATTTGAAATGCTTATTTTACGCCTTTTTCGCGCCCTTTGCCTTCTTGAATGAAGACAGGTTGGACAGAACCATTAAGATCAGGACGGCGCCGAACATCAATGTCGTGAGCGCGTTCATCTTAGGGTTAACGCCGAGCTTTGCCATGGAGTAGATCATCATGGGCAGTGTCTGGATCGAGCTGTCTACGTTAAAGTTGCTGATGAGGTAGTCATCGATCGAAAGAGTGAATGTGAGAAGCGCCGAAGATAGGATGCCCGGCATGATCTCAGGGATTATTACCAGTCTTAACGTCTGGAATCTTGTCGCGCCAAGGTCCATCGCAGCTTCGGTAAGGCTCTTGTCGAGCTGCCTGATCTTGGGGCTGATCGACAGAATAGCGAAAGGAACACAGAGCGCGATGTGTGACATGATGAGCGTGAACTCACTCTTCTGAACACCAAGGAACGAGAACAGGAGCATGAATGAGATACCGGTAACGAGGTCCGGCATGACATTCGGAACGTATGTCATCGTCATGGCGAGGTTCTGAAGCTTCTTGTTAAGGTAAGCAAGACCGAGCGAACTTAAAACGCCGAATGCCGTTGATGCTACTGCTGCGATAGATGCGACTTTGAGTGTCTCGATCAATGACTCCAAGATGCCGCTTCCGTCAGATCCTTTGAACAGACTCTTATAGTTGTTAAGCGTGAATCCGCCCCAGATAAAGGACTTGGGGATAGCGTTAAATGAGTAGATGATAAGCACTGCAATAGGAAGGTAGATAAATACCAGCAGGAGTGCGAGGTAGATATCGGGAACGAGTCTTTTTGCCAATCTCATAATGCCATACCTCCGCTTCCGGCTTCTTTATCCTGTCCTCTTAAGATACCCATCGTGATGAGAACGAAGATCAGGAGGAGGAGCGATAAAACGTTGCCTGCCTGATTGTAGGTCGTGCTCTCGTTTAAGATGAAGTTCTGAACAGTGTTGCCGATCGTTGTTTTCGAGCCCTCGTTAAGGATATCGGGGATCATGTAGAACGTAAGTGACGGCATGAATACCATCTGGATTCCTGAGATGACGCCCGGTAAGGACAGAGGGAAAATTACCTTCGTAAATGTCTGGAACTTGGTCGCGCCGAGGTCGTATGCTGCCTCCGACAAACTGTCGTCGAGCTTGACCAGTACCGAATACAGAGGCAGGATCATGAACGGCAGGAAGTCGTTTGTCATGACGAGCTTCGTTATGATGTCCGCCAACATCTCGTTCTTAAGGAACAAGACGGGTGCGTCGATCATGCCCCACTGCTGCATCAATGTGTTGAGAACGCCTGTCTCGCTGAAGAATGCACGCCATGCGTAAGTTCTGAGCATCGTGTTCATCCACATGGGAAGGACGAAGAGCATCAGGAGCCTCGAGCCGCTCTGGCGCTTGAGCTTGGATCTTCTGGCGAGAATGTAGCTCGCGGGATATCCGAGGATAAGACATCCGATCGTCGTCCAGACTGCGTAGTCCAAGCTTCTGAGGAAGATCGAGAAATATTCCTGCAAAGTGACGTCAGCGCCGTAGAATCTTGTTGTTACGGTCTTGTTCTGGAACAGGACTGCAAAGCCTGCCGTGGTGAACTCATATCCGCCGCCTGCTGCCTTCTTGAAGAAAGCGCGGAAGAGGATGAGGATCAAAGGCAGTATGGTAAAGATCACGATCCATACAAGGTAAGGATAAGCGAAGATCTTGTAATTCATCTTAAGATTCAGTGCACCGTAAAGGCATGCGGCAACACCGATACCCAGTACGATGACCATGAGGTTTCCTGCAAAAGACTGTGCAACATAAAGCCTCTGGGGCGTTAAGTTGTTTTCGTTGATCATCTGCTCGGAGACCATCTTGGATAACGTAATGACATGTGCAATGCCGCGTCCAACGAAAAGTGTGAGAACGCTTAAGTATCCGATCTTTCTCTTCTTGCTGGAGTTGTAATAGAAAGGATAAGAAAGCGCGAGCGTGAGAGCTGCAACAGCAAGGACGATCGTGATGACAAATGCCCATGCCGCGAACTCCTGGAAATTAAGGTTTACGGAACCGCTTCTGATCCTGGTGAAGACCCTGGGGTTCAAGAGCAGCGTGAAAAGTGAGTATGTGCGGAATGGCACATACTGAACGAATAACTCGAACATCGGTATGAAGATACTGACGAAGGAGTAAAGTGCCGCGAATATCATGACGAATGCATGAACCGGCATTACCTTTAATCTGGCTTTGAGTTCAGTCATTATTCTGCTGTCTCAACCTCCGCTTTTTCCTCTTCTTCTTCAGTAGGCTTAACGTCAGCATCTTCGACTACGTTCTCGCCGATGCTGTTAGCCTTTGCCTCTTTTGCTTCCTTGCTCTCTTCCTGGTCAGGATGCTTGATTCCGAAGCTGCCGAAATCAGGTGAGAGTTCGGATCTTCTCATTATCTGGATATCGTCAGGATCTACATAAAGACCTACCCTGCTTCCGACCTTGAACGGATCGACGTTCTGGACGAGCCACTCGATACCGTCATCTGACGTTACGATCATCTCGTAGTGAACGCCCTTGAAAATAAGCGATTCAACTACACCGTTGATCCTGCCTTCAGCTTCTTCCGCAACATAGAAGTCCTCAGGTCTGATTACCACGTCAACGAGGTTTGCGATGCCTTCAGTGAACTCGGGGAAAAGCGGGTCAACGCACGCGAATGTGATACCACTCGAGAGCGTGACCTCATTGTCCTTCTTCATTGTTCCGGCTACGATATTTGACTCGCCGATAAAGTCTGCAACATAAGCATTCTTGGGTTCGTTATAAATATCTATCGGTGTGCCGATCTGCTGGATGACGCCGTCCTTCATGACGATTATCGTGTCAGACATCGTCAGGGCCTCTTCCTGGTCGTGGGTTACGTAAACGAATGTGATGCCTAATTCTCTCTGCATCTCCTTAAGCTCGATCTGCATCTCTTTTCTCATTTTGAGGTCCAGAGCGCCGAGAGGCTCGTCGAGAAGAAGGATTTTCGGGCGGTTTACGATAGCTCTTGCGATCGCGACTCTCTGCATCTGGCCGCCTGAGAGCTGGTCGATATATCTCTCGCCGTAATCGGCAAGGCCCACTGTGGCAAGAGCCTTGTTGACTCTTTCCTTGATCTCCTGCTTGTTAACCTTCTTGATCTTCAGGCCGAATGCGACGTTGTCGAAAACGTTGAGATGCGGGAAGAGAGCATATCTCTGGAAAACAGTGTTGATGTTGCGCTTATTGGCAGGAACGCTCTTTAAGTCCTTGCCTTCGAAATTAACGATGCCGGAATCTGCTGTCTCAAAACCCGCAATGATCCTCAGGGTCGTAGACTTGCCGCATCCTGAAGGTCCCAAGAGTGTAATGAACTCGTTGTTCCTGATGTAGAAAGTAATATTTTTAAGTACCTTTGTACCGTCAAAGCTCTTGCAAAGGTCTTTGATCTCAATGATGTGCTCACTGCCTGTGCTGTCTTCAAGAATCTGGTTGTATGCCATTTATCGTTCACCTCTCAAAAGTAATAAGTCTTGTTTATCAGAAACTCGGCGGTGCTGAGATCCATATGGCCTTAGCCTGCTTGTTCGTAGTGTTCTCGAGATAGTGGGGCTTGTCGCAGGCGACGTAAAAACTCTCGCCCTTCTTAGCCTGATATTTCTCATTATCTATAACTATGGTGATGACACCCTCTGTTACATAGCCGAACTCTTCGCCCTCGTGCGGGTTGTCGGGATACGTGGATCCGCCGGGTTCGATGGTAACGAGGATGGGCTCCATCTCATTTTTCTGTGCATTGGGAATGAGCCAGCAGATCTCGTTTTTGAGATCCGTATCCTTCTTGACCGAGTAATCGTCCTTGCCGTAGACAACCCTCTTATTCGATTCTTCCTTGAAGAAGTGCGCGAAATCAGTACCGAGGACGTTTAAGATGTCCTCCAGAGTTGCCATTGACGGGGATGTCTTGTCGCTTTCCAAAAGTGATATGAAACCCTTGGAAAGTTCGCATCTGTCACCCAGTTCTTCCTGGGTAAGACCTTTTTTAAGTCTGAGGTTTTTGATCTTTGATCCGATTTCCATAATCTTGCCTGTTCTAAACTTTTGGTTTACTACTACTTAACTCCAACGTGTGCGATTATACTCCCTGCTAAACTCGCTGTAAAGTATTTCTAAACAAAAAGCCGGTATTTTCGAGATATTTTTTCAATGTGGGAAAAATATTGTGCGAAGTGTTCGAAAATGTCCGCGAAAATTAGTATTTCGCTATTCAAAGTGTCTTGAAAAATGGAATATGCCAAGTATAATAAATTTAGTAACGATAATTAACAAAATTTTAACAAAAGCTTGACATTCAGGGGGCAAAGGGATGGCAAACATTTTGGGTAACGTTTTTAAAGGCAAAGACGGCATCAACGGCGGCCTTGCTGCGCAGGGCGCGGGACAGGGTTCTTCTGTAAGACCTGCTAATCCGAACGTCGTTAATCTCCAGTCGTCAGGACGTCCGGGCGGACAGACCACCCACGCAACGTCCAATTCCACCGCTGCACAGCTCGCAAGAGAGCGTGCTGAAGCTGCCAAGGCTCAGATCGAGATGCGTAAGGCCGCAGAGGCTGCACGTAAGGAAGAGAAGCTCAGAGAAGGCAGCAACGGATTCGATTCATCTGATAAGAAAGACATCACTCCCGTCGGATTGAAGCCGCCGATCAAGCGTCCGAAGTCCGCTTCTGTAAATCACGCTCAGTATATTGCCGAACAGCAGGAAGAAGAGGCAGCAGCTGCTGCTTCAACTGAGGGCGAACCTATCAAGCGTCAGCCCCAGCCCGGCAGAAGTGCAGCCCAGTCTGCACTGGCTCTTGCCCAGTCTGTTGCATTAAGAGCACAGAACGAAGAGCGCCGCGCGAGCTCCAAGGCTAAGGCTGCTGCAGCTAAGGTCGTTGAGGCAAGGAGCGCAGTTACATCCGCAGAAGAAGCTCTCATCGCTGCAAAGAAGCAGGAAGAGAAGTCCATAAGCAACGAAGCTATCGCTAAGGAAGCTACTCTTGAAGCAGTTAAGCGCGCAGAAGAAGCACGTGCTGCAGCTAACAAGGCTGAAGAACTCGCTAAGGCTGCCATCGCTAAGGCTGAAGAGGAAGAGAAGGCTGCAGCCGCTCTCACCGCTGAAGAAGCTAAGCTTACAGAGCGCAGGAAGACCGACGAGAAGGCAAGGATCGAAGCAGAGAAGGTCGAACAGGAGACCAAGGCTGCCGTTATCACAGCTACTCAGGAAGAGGAAGCCGCTTCACAGGAATATGAGGCAGCTAAGCTCGCACTCGAGAAGGCTCAGAACGATCTCGATTTCGCAAATCAGATGAAGGCCGAAGAAGATGCACGCGCTGCAGCTGAGAAAGCTGAGAAGGAAGCCCGTGCAGCTGCAGAGAAGGCTATCGAAGAAGCACGTATCGCAGCACAGAAGGCTGAAGAAGCAAGACAGGCAGCTCTCCTCGCTGAGCAGAAGGCTAAGGCCGCTGCCGCTAAGGCTGAGGAAGAAGCACGTATCGCTGCCGCTAAGGCAGAAGAGATCGCTAAGCTCAGGGCAGCAAAGCTCCCTGCACAGGATACTCCCAAGGATGAGACAGTTGCTGAAGCTCCCAAGGCTGAGCCTGCAACAGTTACACCTGCAAGACCTGCTGCAACAGCTCCTACAGGAAGACCGGGTTCTTCAACACCTGTAACAAGACCTGCTGCCAAGATCGCTGAGTGATCAGGGGTAAGACCAAAGAACAATAATAAAGGCTGACCAAACGGTCAGCCTTATTTATTTGGGAAATCTAAATGGCTTTTAGCCTCTTTCGTCAAGTACTTTCTGGACTCTGTCCTGAGCGATGGTTACTACAGCAGCAAGGTCCTTCTGGCCCAAGAAGTATGCCGGCATCTCTTCTACCAGGATGAGATTGATGGAAGCATCCGGAGCGTTACACTTGGAACATTTCAGGATGATGTTTTCGAGATCATCAAGATTCTTATTAGATAAAGACATCCTGTCGCTGTATTGGCCAAAGTAATTCTTGCCCTCACCGGAGCTGTAAAACTTTACCGCTTCCTCGCCTGCTTTTCTGAATGCAACACGGCTCAGAACGAACTCGTCATTTGATGCAAGAGAATACTGAACGTCATCTGACAGGAGGAGCTTTACGAATTCAGCTGCAGCATCCTTGTTAACTGCCTGTGCAGAGACTGCTACTGAAACATGAGGTGTGTATACAGGTCCTCTTCCGTCAGTTGAAGGAATGCCCAGGATAGCCGTTCCGCCATGGGAGTCTGCAATATTGTAGAAATAGCTTCCGGTACCATAGACTGTAGTAAAGAAAGCTTTAAGACCCTCGTTGCCGGAAACGTCGCCTTTGAATGTCGTTACGCCGACGGCGATCATGGGGCCTTCTGTTGCGGTGCCGTCGTTCCAGTTAGTTGCTTTTTGCTGAACATTATTCTTAACAAACTCTGCAAGCTCGGTAAATTCCGGGCATGTAAAGTCAGCCTTACCGTTTGCGATGAACTTTTCGCTCATTGCTGTGAAGAGTTTTGAGAAATAGAGTGTCTGGCCATATGAAAGCGCATCTTTTCCGTTCAATTCTTCCTTTAAGAACTTCTCATATTCCTTGGTGGTAAAACCGATTCCGGAAGCGCCTGCATATTTGGCATCAGTATGGATTCCCTCTAATGCGAAGCAAAGAGGCAGCTGATAGAGAGCGCCGTCAACCTTGGCTCCATCCAGGATATTTGTAAAATACTTTTCTGAATCGAGTGTTCCTATATACTGGCCGAGATCTACAAGATAGTTCTTGTTGTTGAGCTGGCCGTATTCGCTGCAATCCATAAGGATGTCAGGACCTACTCCGTTTAAGAGATCCATGGCAAGCTTATTGCTGAATTTAGCAGCACCGTTAAGATTTGCAGCTTCATAATCGTCGCTGTTTTCCATGGGACCGGAATAATCAAATCTCTCATCCATGGAGTAACGGCTTGTTACCTCAATGAAGTATTCTTTGTTTTCATTATTGAACTTGTTGATAACATCACCGATCTTCTCGTTTACGTATCCGTAAGGAGAGTAAAGCTCCATAACGGTCTTGCCTGCATGGGGGTTCTGTACCTTGGTAAATTCATAGATCATGTACGGCATCGGCTTGTAGTTGTAGAAAGGACCGGGATAGCTGCCTTCACCGCAGAGTAAAACTGAATCGCTTGTACAATCACATAACTGAAGATTGGAAAGCTGGGTTCTGTTCTCTCCGCACCAGCTGAAACTGAATGATATTTCGGATGTCTTCTTAGCCATGTCGATCTTTACTATGCCGGATAATGACTTATAGTAAAGCGCACCGTCAGAACCGGTGGATAATGAATAAAGATAAGTGGAATCAAGCCAGTCAAAATCCTTGTTATCACGTTCTTTCAGATCGCCTGTCTTAAGATCAAGTTCATAGAAAGCCTGAGTGCTTTCGACAGCTACAGGAAGAAGTGCCTTATCGCCGCCCAAAGAAAGAACGGCAGATACATCGTAAACGCTCTTTCCCTGAACCTGTACATCGACTTCCTTTGTGTTTCCGTCAGGAGATTTGATATTAAGTGTGTAGTACTCCTGCTCGCCCCAGTTAACATAAATATCGACCGTATAATCGCCTACAGTACATGACCTTACGTATGATTTTGAGTTGGACATGCTGCTGTCAGCATCTTTTGTCTCGATAACTTTTCCTGTAGCAGGATCAATTACAGATTCCACAAAGACCATATTGTCGTTCGAAGGATCGTAATGAGCATACTGGGCTATGATCTTTCCGTTTTTATAGCTTGAACTCTGGATATAATCAGAATCAGCCATGCTTTCCAGCATGTCTATGGTATTAACTGTCTGCTTGGTCTTTCGGTCAATAACCGTAAAAAGAGCAATGCCGAAATCCTTGTTGCTGTATGTTGACCAGTCAATGTTCTCAGGTGTCTTATAGTTTCCGTTCGTTAAAACAACGAGGTAGTTCTCGTCACAACCTACAAGTGTAGAATAAGTCGACTGTACCTGCTTATTGGGATTATACGCGGGCGTGATCTCTGTCTTGGTGCATTCAAACCAGGGTGAATCAGCTGAGATCTTCTGGCCGCTGTGACTTTCTTCCTCAGGGCCGGCACCGTTCCCGTTCTTCTTTTTACCGCACGCTGCTACTGAAAGAGCCATTGCGCATACCAGTGCAGCGGATACCATTCTGATAGTGGTCTTTTTCATTCCATTCTCTCCTTTTACCCATTCCGGGATTTGACATAGTGAATTCTAAAACCCCGAAAAATCTAAACAGCATCAATATATAGGCAAAAGTTAGGTAAAGTCGTTTCAGTCATATTTCTTTATGGCATAGAAAAAGGCTGCTCCGCTTTGGGAAGCAGCCTTTGATCATCAGTTCAGAAGGTCATCCCCGCCGCTCGTCCAGCACCTTCTGGGCCCTGTCCTGAGCGATCTTTACGACTGAATCCAGATCCTTCTGTCCCAGGAAATACGGCGGCATCTCCTCTATCAGGATAATGTCGATCGCAGGGTCGACGTTATTCATTATGGAACAGCTTGAGATGATCTTCTCGACGTCATCAATGTTCTTATCAGACAGCATATATCTCTTATCTTCGGCAACAGGCACAAAGCGAACATCATCAAACCCGAAAAACTCATAGCCTCCATCGCCGTTATAGTATTCGACAGCAGCTGCCCCTGCTTTTCTGAAGGCATCACGGCTAAGTACGAACTTGCCGTCCATGGCATATTTTTCCTGGATGGTCTCAGACATAAGCAGCTTTACGAATTCGCCGCAGGCATCAACATTTAAGGCCTGAGAAGATACTGCGACAGAGACATTTGGTTCTATCATGGGGCCTCTGCCGTCCGCGGAAGGCATTCCGGCAAAAGCTGTTCCCATGGAGACATCCGGTATGAGCTCGATATAAGCCTTAAGTCCTGAACAGCTTGTTAATCGTGCGGTGTGACTGTTCCATTTGACATCAATGACTTTTTGTGACGGGTCCGTTGTTTGGATCATATCCTCAGAATATTCGTTCCACTTCCTGCCCTTTTCCGGGACATTGTCCCTGACATAATCCGCGAGGATCTTAAATTCCGGTGCAGACAGATCGACCTTGCCGTTCTTAATGAACTTATCGCTCATCGCGTTAAAGAGCTTTGCAAAATAATAAGCCTGGCCTACGGTAATGATGTCTTTGCCGTTTAAAGCATTCTCGTCTCTTAAGAACTTCTCATATTCTTTGGTGGTAAAACCTGTTCCGGTAGCTCCGACATAATCCTGATTTGTCTGAATGCCGTATAGTTTATAGCAGATCGGAAGCTGGTAGAGCTTAGCGTCTACCTTGGCACAGTCAATTACATTCGTGAAGTACTTGTCAGGGTCCAGGTTTCCTATGTAAGGCGTCAGGTCAGCCAGGTAATCTGAATTGTTAAGCTGGCCGTACTGGCTTACATTCATCAGTATGTCCGGACCATCACCGTTTATAATGTCGACCGCAAGTCTGTCGCTTAATTCGGAACTGTTGCTTAACTCGATCTTGGCTCTGTCGTCCTCGTTTTGGATGTTGTAGTGCTTGTTAAATTGGGTTCGTTCCAAATCTTCATCTACTTTGTAAAAGCCGGTCAAATAACTCCTGTCTTCATCGTAACGGTCAGTTACTTCGATATAGTATTTGCCGTTTGTCTCGTTAAACTCCAGGATAGCATCAGATACCACATCGGATGTCTGACCGCCTGCAGAATAGAGCTCTAACATCTGCTTTCCCGCATGAGGATTCTTATCAGCTTTCTTAAGCTCTACCTCATAAACCTCGAACTGGGTCGACAACGAGAAAACACCGTTTGAACTGGTTTCGCCCAACAGGGTAATGGTATCTCCGTCAATAATGAACCAAGTATGATCAGTCAGAAGGCTCCTGTTTACGCCGCACCAGCTGTAATCAAAGATCTCGTTGACACTCTTATTCTTATAATCGGTCTCGAAAATGCCGATATTCGAATAATAGAATGCCCTGTTTTTCTGCATAAATATAGTGCAGCTGTTATTATCCAGCCAGGACATGCTTTCTTCGTCACACTTGGTCAATTTCATCGTTGTAAAATCCAGTTCAAAAAAAGCGACAACGCCATTGACTTGGATAGGAACCATTGCTTTTGTATCACTCAAGGGATAGAAATAATATGTGTATCCATAGTCTGTTCCATCTTCCTTGAGCTCGATAGTATTGGCCGAACCGTCAGGAGATGTAATGTCTAATGTGCAATATTCATGCCCTTCTACGTAGAAAACTGTTGTCTTGATAACATAATCGTTGAAGTTATCAGTATGACAATAAATCATCCCGTTATTGGATTCTATTACCTCACGGGTATCCAATATTTTTCCTGTTTCAGGATCAATATCGTTTTCGTAAGTGACCAGTTCGTAAGTAGAACTGTTAAATGAAGAATATTCTACAGTGATCACACCATTTGCATAGCTGGCACCATAAGGCTGATCGCTCTTTTTATTCCCTTCTGCGAGATCGAACTGGCTTTTCACTTTTTGGGTGTGTCTGTCAAATATGGTGACATATTCGATCCAACGTCCCGGCGCTTCGAACGGCCCTGTCTGTTTTCCCTTGTACCGCCCGCGTGTTTCAATAACTATCGTATCGTCATTGCAATCTAAAAAGAAATTATCAATATACTCTACCGGGTCCTCGAAAACCAAGCCCGGATCATACTTCTTGACCGTGCTCTCGAACCACGGTGAGTCTTCAGAGATCTTCTGGCCGCTTCTTGATTTTGAGTCCTTGCTCCTGCCTTTTTTGCACGATACGACAGGCAGCAGCATAGAGGCCGTAAGAACTGCCGCTATTACCTTTTTATGGAAACCCTTCATCTGATTACTCCTCTCCTATAATTCCCCAATTACTTTCTTCTATAACCAAAGGACAACGCTAACTTCAGCGTTGTCCTTTATGTCTGTCATTATAGGATTCTGATGTGTAATCTCTATGAATGTTTCAGAATTATTTATCCTCTTTCAGCCAATACTTTCTGGGCTCTGTCCTGAGCGATCGTAATGACCGCATTGAGATCCTTCTGGCCGCTGAAGTATGCAGGCATTTCTTCTACAAGTATCATGTTGATGGAAGCATCTGCCGAATTCATACGGGAAATGCTTAAGATGATCTTCTCGAAATCATCAACATTCTTATCAGAGAACGTAATCTGGTTCTTTGCCTGCTCATCGGCTTCGGGGTAAGAATTGTAATAAATTATATTCTCCGTACCGTGTTCGTTATAGTATTTGATGGTCTCTTTCGAAGCCTCTCTGAATGCCTTGCGGTTTAAGACAAGAGTATCACTCTTGGCGATCGACAGCTGAACATCATCAGACATGAGCATCTTAACAAACTCTCCGCAGGCATCTGCGTTCTTTGACTGAGCGGATACTGCAACTGAGAAATCTGTCTCGAGCAAAGGTCCGCGGCCGTCAGTCGAAGGAATTCCCAAAATAGCCGAAGCTCCCTTAAACTGACCCACCAGCGAAAAGTATCCTCCGAGGCCGTAAATGGAAGTATATGCGGCAACGTTGTTGTTTACGGGAGTGTCACCCTTGAACGTAGTAACTCCCACAGCTATTCCGGTGTAGGCATCATCAGAATTGGTGTCATACATTTCCTGCCAGCTCTTAGCCTTCTCAGGTACGTTGTTCTTTACGAATTCTGCAAGCTCTGCAAATTCCGGACTTGTGAAATCAACCTTTCCGTCAACAAGGAACTTGTCGCTCATGGCGGTGAAAAGCTTTGTGAAATAGATTGCCTGTCCGTAATTGATAGTATCCTGGCCGTTCAGAGTATCCTTAAGGAACTTCTCATATTCGGCTGTTGTAAATCCTACTCCTGACGCTCCGGCATACTTCGAATCAGTAAAAATGCCCGATACCATGAAACTGAGCGGAAGCTGATAAAGCTTGCCGTCTGTCTCAGCGGCCTTGATAACATTTGTAAAGTACTTATCGGAATCTAACTGTCCTACATACTTGTTCAGGTCAACCAGATAGTTTGAATTATTGAGCTGGCCGTAAGAACTTACATTGAGAAGGATATCCGGGCCTTCGCCGTTCATGATGTCCATGGCAAGCTCGTTGCTCATGACCGCATTGGCCTTAAGGTTGGCATTCTGGTAATCGTCATCACTGTAGATCTGCGAATAATCGATAGCGTCATCCACATCAGAATAGCGGTCATATACCTCAAGGAAGTAACCGCTGTTATTTGCATTGTACTCAGCAATGGCATCAGCGATATTCTCTTCAACATATCCCCAAGGAGCATAGACCTCCAGGATAGTCTTGCCTGCATGAGGATTTGTGGCAGCGCGTGTAAGTGTGATCACGAAAAATTCCTGCACAGAACCGTAGGAATACTTTTCGCCGCTTAAGACAAAGCAATCATCTGAAGCCTCAATAAGCTGGCAGTAACCAAGTCTGCTTCTGCTTATAGCGCACCAGCTGTCATTAAAGATCTCTTCCATCGTCTTCTTATTAGCGTCGATCTTTGCGATGCCTGTGGAAGTAGCAGAATATAATACGCCACTTTCCTTGCCCGGTATTGTAATGCCGATATTGTTGAGATCGAGCCATTCATAGTTCTTGGCATCAACGGAAGTTACTTTGCCTGAATTAAGATCGATCTCGAAAAAGAGCTTGTCTCCGTCTGTGGTTGCAGGAACGAGGAACTTGTCATCACCAAGCTGCAAAACGATGGGAATATCGTAAATGTCTTTATCTGCTGACTTAATGGCAAATTCCTGGGTGTCACCGTCACCTTTGGTTATATAAACGTTATATGAGCACTTTTGTCCTTCTTCATAGTTCATTGCCGTGCAGACAGTATAAATGCCGAACTCAAATGTGCGGTCGTACGAACGGTAGTCCTCGTCGGCGATCTGTTCTTTTTTATCTGCAACATTTCCGGTTGCCGGATCGAAATACGTATCGATGTACTTCATCTGATATGTTTTGTCATCATATTCTGAAGCATGAGCCATGACCTTGCCGTCAATCAGGCTGACTCTCTCGATATAACCGGTTCTGGCAAGGGTCGGGGTCAGATCGATATTAGTAATGGTCTCGTTCGTTTTCCTGTCCATAACGGAAACGATATTGATCATATAATCGCTGTAATTGATCGAATCCCAGTCGACATTATCACCTGTCGGGAACTTATAGTTTCCGCTCGTGTAAATGACGATATATTTATCGTCAATACCTGCCAGCTGCTGGTTGGTGGATTCTACAGTCTTCCCTTTTTTCTCTTCGATCTCGGGAGCCTTTATAGTTACGAGCTCTCCATCAAACCACGGGGAATCTGCAGTGATCTTCTGACCGCTTTTGCTCTTCTCTCTTGCCTTGCTGCCCTTCTTATTGCAGGCTGCAACAGGCAGAACTATTGATGCTGCCAATACTAAAGACAGGATCTTAACAGGAATTTTCTTCATATACGCTCTCCTTCTATCCCTGATAATTGAATTAAACATTTTTGATTGTATGACCCGATAATATACAATCAGCATCAATTATAAGGCAAATTTGAGGGAAAGCGGATATCAATAGCGTTACATCACCGTTTTAAAAAAGAATCCTTATCGTTTATTTGCGTTCGTTCAGCACTTTCTGGACTCTGTCCTGGGCTATGGTTATAACGTCATTCAGATCTTTCTGGCCAAGGAAATATGCCGGCATCTCTTCTATCAGGATAATGTTAACCGCCTGATCTTCCGTATACATTACAGAGCAGCTTGAAATAATGGATTCCAGGTTATTTATATCCTTTTCCGAGAACTTGGTCCTGGTCTCAAGAGGCTCGCCCGTCATCTGGTTATATCCGAAGATCATGTCTCCTTTAGGGCCGTTGTAATATTCTACTGCAGCCATTCCGCCCTTGTGAAAAGCCTCGCGGTTAAGAACATAATTCTCATTCATAGCAAGTTCTTCCTGGATCTCGTCGGATAATACGATCTTTATAAACTCGATGCATGCAGTTACGCTCGAAGCCTGGGAAGATATGCCAATTGATGTATATGCCTCAAACATCGGACCTCTGCCGTCAGTTGAAGGAATGCCCAGAACAGTGAGATTACCCTTAAGTTCAGAGAGTTCATAAAAATAGCCGCTCATGGCATAGCAGTTTACATAGGCCGCTATATTGTTTTTCTCCGGATCCTCACCGGTGCTCCACGAAGGGGCCTTTTCAGGAATGTTGTCTTTTACGTAATCTGCAAGAACCTTAAAATCATTGCCGGAAAAATCGGCTTTGCCGTCATTGATAAACTTGTCGCTCGTGGCGCTGAACAGTTTTGCAAAATAATGCGTCTGTCCTGAAGTTATCAGGTCCTGGCCGTTAAGCGGTCCTGAAATAAACTTCTGATATTCTTCAGTCGTAAAGCCCACACCGGATGCACCGGCATTCTTCCTGTCCGTAAAAATGCCGTCAATTGTATAGCAGACAGGCATCTGATAGAGTTTTCCGTCCTTTTTTGCAGCATCTAAAAGATTGGTAAAATATTTGTCCTTATCGAGATCACTGAAATAAGAAGATAAATCTACAAGATAATTTCCATTATTAAGCTGGCCGTATCCACTCGTGTTCATGAGAATGTCAGGACCTTCGCCGTTCATGATGTCCATAGCAAGCTCGCTGCTCATCTTGGCGCCCTTATTCAAAGTGA
>JAFYJX010000034.1 GCA_017537905.1 Clostridiales bacterium
CACGATGTCGTTCTTATCGATCTTGACGTCGATCGTAGCGCCTTCGGCCTTATACCTGTAAGCATTGTCGATAAGACAGAAGATAGCCTGGGAGAAGTAATCCTTGTCCATCTTCATCTCGCGGTCGCCGCTGATGATGATGTCTGCGCCGACCTTCTTTGCCGCTGCCTCAACGCAGGCGCGGACAGATGATCTGTTCAGCTTAAGGTCGGACTTTTCGGCAGTCTTGAGGATGGCTTCGATGTCCTTATTCATCTCGGCTGTCTTGGCGAGGATCTGGTCTGCGTAATGGTCCTTGTCGGCATCGCTCTTAACGTCCTTCAGGTTCTCGGCATAGCCGCCCAGGATCTGCAGGGGCGTCTTCATGTTGTGAGCGAGCGAATCGATGAGGTTGTTCTTAAAGGTGTTTGTCTCGTAAGCCTTCTTGTACTTCAGGTACGGGAAAAGCGCGACGATAAGTGCGATCACAAGGCAGAGAACCAGCAAAAATACACTCCAAACTATGAGGAACGGCTTTGCAAAAGTCTTGAAAGAAACCGTGGTAATAACGTATTCCATCAAAAACTGGCGGCCGCCATGTTCAAAAAGCTTGATAAAGCCCTGGGAATAATCCGGATTCATATATTTTGAAGTTATCTTGTAAGTAAAACTGCTCTCGCTGCTCTTTCTGTATTCAACATAGTAATACTCATCGTCTTCAATGCCGTCATGTGTCTGGAATGCACTCCTGATATCAGCGGTATTATCAGCTAAAAAGATATCTCCGTTCTTGCTCAGAAAACCATCCGGACGCACCGCCCTGTTGAATATCTGCAGAGTGTTATCGTATTCTTCTCCGTCGATAAGCTTATTGTTCTTATACTTGTCCGCATTGGCAGGATCCGTAAAATCCCACGACTTTCCGAACAATTTTGCACCGTCATCGACTGCTCTTTCCTCATAGACTTTTCCTAAATGCAGCGTGTCTCCGTCCAAATAAAATGTTCGGATACTGGGCCTCGAATAATAGTACGATCCGCTGATATATGTAGTTAACTGGAAAAGTGCGTTTGAATAATAAGTTCCGCCCGACATTTCAGCCAGATCCCAGCTGTTCGCGATCTTTTTGTCACAGAGATTGCTTATGTCCCATATTTCGTCGCATTTCTTATATTCGATGACAAATTCATTATTATTTACCTGAACCGACCTTTTTCCTTGAGAAAGCAAAGCCTCGTCTTTTGTAACGAAATACCAGGACTGCAAATCATCTTCTACCGGAATCACACCATAATTGGACTCGGTAATGGTCTTAAGGCTTCCGTCCTCTTTTACTTCTGCGAGCCTGAAATAGTCAGCGGTATAAAACTGGGTGAATATATCGATAAAAGTGGCATCATATGTGTCTTCAGCATAGTTTTCTATGAGTCTTCCGTATATTTCTTCCCTGTCCAAGAAGCCTTCATCTATCGCTATGTTGTATGAGTTCTGAAGATACGCAAAACTTATGCCGAAGATAACTGCGGCTGCCAGTAATCCTGCAATAACTCTGGGCAATGCAAAATGAAGATAGTTTTTTCTTTTCATGCTGTAACTCCTCTCCTTAATCGAACCTGTATCCGACGCCTATCAGGGTCTTGATGCGGGCTCCTTCTTTCCGAAGTTTTTTGCGGAGATTCTTCACGCGGTTGTCGATAACGCGCTCTGTGATGTACATGTCGTCGCCCCAGGCAACCGCCAGCAGAAGCTTTCTCGTGATGGCCACGCCAGGATGCTCCATCATGTATTTCAGGATCTGGTACTCCTTGGGCGGCAGGTCGATGACTTCCCCTGTGACTTTCACTTCGAATTTCTCAGTATCGATCGTGATCTCGCCACTCTCCAAAAGCTTGCGCTTTACGGGTTCCGTGCCTGTTCTCTCTAAGAGCGCCATGAGCTTGCTGTACAATATCGCGATCGAAAAAGGCTTTACGATGTAATCGTCGGCGCCGAGTTCGTAGCCGTAAAGAACGTCTTCTTCCCTGACTTTTCCCGTAAGGAAAACAACCGGCACGTCAGACCTCTTTCTTATGATCTTGCAGAGCTCAAAGCCGTCTAACCCGGGCATCATGATGTCCAGAACGATGAGGTCGTAGGTGTTATTAAGGATCTTGCTAAGGCCGATATTTCCGTCCTCAGCAAACTCTAACGCGATCTTGTCGCGCCTTCCGAAATAATCACCGATGACCTCTCTGATCTGTGCGTCATCTTCCACAAGCAGAACGCTGTACATGAATCTCCTCCGTCAAGAGTGATGTTACACGTTCAGTGTATCGTTAGTGTATCGTTTTGAAAATGCAAATTTTGTGAAATTGATAATCAGTTTCATATTGACACTGTAACGCCCCGCTCCTATAATAGCCTTCCGTAATCTATTAATAAAAAGAGGCTTTAATGGAGCAGCTGATCTGCAAAAACTTAAAACTCGGATACGAGAATATCACCCTGGCTGAAGACCTGAGTTTTTCAGTCGAAGCGGGCGATTATCTTTGCATCGTCGGCGAGAACGGCGCGGGCAAATCCACGCTCATGAGAACGATCCTCCGTCTCCAGAAGCCTTTGGGCGGCACTATCGAATATAAGGACGAACTCACCGCATCTGCAATCGGATATCTCCCGCAGCAGACGATCGTGCAGAAGGATTTCCCTGCTTCAGTCTATGAGGTAGTCCTCTCCGGCTGCCAGAACAGCCTCGGCAGACACATCTTCTACAGCAAGGCTGCAAAGGAAAGAGCTCTTAAGAATATGAAGCGCCTTGGCATAGCCGATCTCGCGAAATGGTGCTACCGCGATCTCTCGGGCGGACAGCAGCAGAGAGTCCTGCTCGCCAGAGCACTTTGCGCTAC
>JAFYJX010000035.1 GCA_017537905.1 Clostridiales bacterium
CAAGTGCCCCGGCAACATGGGCGGCTGGGAATTCTTCGATTCGATCCTTAACAGATTCGGCATCGTCGGAACACCCGGCGAAGGCTTCGGCGAGAACGGCGCAGGCTACTTCCGTCTCACGGCTTTCGGTTCTTACGAGAACACACTGAAGGCCTGCGAATTCTTCAAGACACTGTAACAGTCAGACAACATGCTTTATCTGAGAACCGGCCGCGGTTTACCGCGGTCAGTTTTTTTTGCTGAATACTTTTTCAGTACCTGAAATCAGCTTTTTAGAGCACGAAAAAAGTATTTTACGGCAAAAATACTTTTTCAGTACCTAAATCCGCCCTTTTAGAGCACAAAAAAAGTACTGGGGCAAAACAAGGCAGCCTAAACTCACTCATTCACATTTAATCTTGTCCCATTAATGGAAGTACACCTTTGCCCGCCTTTGTTATAATGCAATTAATAAAGATATGGGCGGATACTAATATGGCTAAGAAAACAACTTTTTTCTGTAAGGAATGCGGTTATGAGACGTCCGGCTGGATGGGCAAATGCCCTGCCTGCGGCATGTTCAACACCTTTGTAGAAGCTCCTTCCGAGAAGGCTCCTGCCAAGGCGAAGACTGATTCTCCCGCATTTACCGCTAACCAGTATTCCTGGACTGACTCTGCCGTTACGGTAAGGCTCAGTGAAGCCGGCAAGGAGAACTACAAGAGACATTCGACCGGGATTCCCAGCCTTGACGTTCTTTTCGGAGGCGGCATAACGGAAGGATCCGTAACTCTTGTTGCGGGCGAACCCGGCATCGGTAAATCGACTATCCTGATGCAGCTCGCCGATTCTTATAAAGCCGAGGGCGAGATCCTCTATATCTCCGGTGAGGAATCCCCTGCCCAGATCGGAATGCGAGCATCCAGACTTAAGATTAAGCGCGACATACTTGTCTGCGGTGAGACGAGGTTCGAAGCGATCGCAGAGCAGCTTAAGACACATAAGCCGTGCCTCGCGATAATCGACTCGATCCAGACTCTTTACTCTGAACAGGTCGCGGGAACACCGGGCGGCGTAGCGCAGATCCGTGAGGTTGCCGCAGGACTTATCCGTATCGCCAAAACAAATAACATAACGATCATCATGGTAGGTCACATTGCAAAGGACGGTTCCATTGCCGGTCCTAAGACGATCGAGCACATGGTCGATACGGTATTGGGATTTGAAGGTGATGCCACAGGCGGATACAGGATCATCAGATCTGCCAAGAACAGATTCGGAAGATCCAATGAGATCTGCTTCTTTGAGATGGGTGAGACAGGCCTTATTCCCGTTGACAGTTCCAAGGCCCTGCTCGTAGCAGGAAGACCGCTTAACAGCCCCGGTTCGGTATTGACGTCCACGCTCGAAGGCAACGACGCTCTTACTATCGAAGTCCAGGCACTTTGCACCGAGAGTGTTTATCCCAATCCCCAGCGTATGACTTCAGGCCCCGAGAGAGGCAGAGTCCTCATGCTCCTTGCCGTCTGCGAGAAACTCTTAAAGCTCGGCCTTACTTCGAAGGATTGCTTCGTAAATGTTATCGGAGGCCTTAAGGTATCAGACCCTGCGACCGATCTCGCGGTTTGCATGGCGACTGTATCTTCTGCCAGAGGCGTAAGCGTGAGACCTAACACCCTGATCCTTGGAGAAGTCGGATTATCGGGTGAGATCAGACCTGTTTCCAGGATACTTAAAAGGTGCCTTGCTTCAGCCAGACTCGGCATCACTACCGTAGTCCTTCCGGGCAGTTCCAAGGATGCGCTCGAGAAGGAACTTGCCAACGCTTCTTCTGATGTTTTCGCCGGCAATCCCGTTCCGGAATTCATTTATGCCGATAATCTTAAAGAAGCAGCTGATATACTGTTCTCATAACAGGAGGTGATCTTATGAGTCTTAAATGCTATTTTCTGATACCTGCCGCAGGAAGCGGAACAAGAATGGGAATCGGGCAGCCCAAGCTCATGAGGAATGTCGAAGGCAGTCCGGTTATCTTACGTACGATAGGTGCCATTGCCGAAGTCTGCAGAGACAGATATCTGGGATTTGATTACAGGATAATAATCATCACGACCAATGACCTTTTGGGTATCCTCAAGGCTATGTGCGCAGAATATTTCGCAGACATAAAGATCATGTTCACGCTGGGCGGAAATACCAGGACCGAATCCGTGTCGCTCGGACTGAACCTGATAAACGACGCAGAAGATGATGATCTTGTACTCGTCCACGACGGTGCGAGGTGTCTTGTTACGGCCGAAGAGATAAAAGCCTGCATTGACGGGCTCAAAAACCACGCCGTATGCGCTTCGGCAGTTCCTGTTAAGAACACATTGAAAGAGGTCGATATACTCCCTTCAGGAGAAGTCAAAGTAAACAATACTCCTGACAGGTCCAGGTTCTATGAGATACTTACTCCTCAGGGATTTAAGTTCAAGGATATTGAGACATGCTATATTAAGGCAATAGACAATGGCATCACGGCTACCGATGATACGGCACTCGCCGAGATGTGCGGTCTGGATGTTTATCTTACAAAGGGTTTTTATTCGAACCTGAAGATAACGACACCCGAAGACATAGCGATAGCGTCAGAGATCGTAAGATCAAGGGGCGACAGCGAACCTTTCCACGATTAAAAAACAAGCCCGCTTCAGTTCAAAGCGGGCTTTTTGATTCAGATCTCTTTTGTAAATGTCAGGATGCAGAAGACCTGTATTCCTTCGCCTCTGCCAAAACCCGTGAGGCCCTCGCCTGTTGTCGCGGTAATACCGACAGAAGATGAATCGATACCCAGGATCCTTCCTATCGATTCTTTCATGGCAGGGATATGCGGCATGAGCTTCGGACGAAGGCATTCTATCGTTACAGAACAGTGAATGATCTTGCCGCCGTTAAGATATTCGAGAGCTTTCTCGAGATAAACGCGGCTGTCCTTAATGCCCTGTTCGAGGCAAATCTTATCAGCTGCTCCGCCAAGGATATTAACACCGGTAAATCCGGAAACTGCATTTGTTATTGCGTGGTAAACGACGTCACCGTCGCTGTTGGCTTCGATCGGCTTATCGAAAGGAATATCGATTCCGCCGAGCCTGATGAATGTATCTCCGGAAGGCTCTCCGAATCTGTGACTGTCCTGTCCTATTGTGCTGATAGATACGATATTTCCCATAACTTAAACCGCCTTTACACAACGCCTTTTTCCTGAAGCCATAATATCACATCGCCTATCGACCAGTACTCATAAGATGAGGCATCGAACTTCTCGTCTTTCATGCCGGATCTGATAAGAACGAACTCGGGAACGGCATCGATATCATACTTGTCCATGAGAGTCTTATATTCCATGGCATCGAGCATAAGGACCGTTAACTTGCCGTTATATTCATAAGCCATCTCTTCAACGACCGCCGTGATCTCTGCGCTGCCGTATTCCATTGAACTGTAGAAATAGACAAGGAACGTAGAGCCGGACACCAGAAGACCGTCTAAGTCAGTTATCTTGCGGTACTGTATCCCGTAGAGCTGGCTGCCGTCATCGTCAAGTTCACCTTCGACAGGCTCATATACCATGCATATAGCGGGCTCGTTATATGCATAATCTCCCAGATACTGCATCATGGGATCTGTTTCTTTCGGCTTAGAGCATCCGCATAAAAACGCGAAAGACAACAGGATGGTTATGAGTAATGTCAGGTATCTTTTTCTCACTTGTTTATGAGCTCGATTATCATATCCGTTGTGCCGCTTAAAAGATCAACGCTGACCTTCTCGGCATTACCTGAGTCAACGAGCTTGGTTACTTCAGGATCTAACGGGAGCTTATCTGTTACCTTTGAACCGATCTCTGCAGCAGACTTCTCTATTGTGGAACCGTCACCGTAAAGTCTGATCTCGTCACCGCAGTGAGGGCACTTGATATAGCTCATGTTCTCAACCATGCCCAATACAGGAACCTTCATCATGGAAGCCATGTTGCGGGCCTTGTTTACGATCATGGAAACGAGATCCTGGCTCGTTGCAACGAGAACGATACCGTCAACGGGCATGGACTGGAATACCGTGAGCGGAACGTCACCTGTTCCCGGAGGCATGTCGATGAGGAGAACATCAAGAGTCTCCCAATTCGTCTGTCCCCAGAACTGCTTAAGAAGTGAAGAAAGAACAGGACCTCTCCAGATGACAGGAGCTTCCTTGTTCTCGAGTACCAAGTTAACACTGACAGTCTTGATTCCAGTCTTTGTTTCTGCTGGAACGATGAGCTGGTCGTCTGTGGCCATTAAGTTCTCTGTAAGTCCGAAAGACTGAGGGATCGAAGGGCCTGTGATGTCTGCATCCATGATGCCGACCTTATAACCCTTTCTCGCGAGCTGTACTGCGAGAACTGATGTTACGAATGATTTTCCTACGCCGCCCTTACCACTTGCTACGCCGATAACGGTCTTGATGGAAGAGCCTTTTGCGAGAGGATCCTTGGCGATGCCGTTTGCTGACGGGCAGGAATCCTGGGATGTGCAGCCGTTCTTTGACGGGCAGCTGTCGCATGCTGATGACATAAAATGCCTCCTTTATATTTTGACGCGCCTATTATATGTAACGCTTACTCTTTTTTCAAAGCCTGTTCTTCTTCGTCTATCTCGAAGATCTCGTCGTTGCCGCTTTCTGTCCTTCTCTTGATGAACTTCATGACTGCGGCGCCGGCATCACTGGATCTAACCATAACAACTTTTACAAGACGTTTCTCGTTCTTTTTGAATGAACTTAAAAGGGAACCCATCGTGCTTACAGCCTGGTCCTTTGCGAGCCTTAAGCTCTCCTTCTCGGCTTCCGTAAACTGATTTGCAAAAGCCTTCTCCTCTGCCCTGTGCTGGGCCGCAAGCTCTCTTTCCTGACGGCGGTTCTCGTCTATCAGTTTCCTGTACTGTTCATAGTGATTTCTGGTAGGCTCAGATACCGTTACCACCGTATCGACAGCGCCGTAGATCTGGGAACCTATAAGGTCTGATACGACCTTGGTGCCTGATACGACTTTCTCCATTGCTTCGAACTTCTTCTTGAATCCTGCGATAGTGATTATCGTGGTGATAAGGTCGGTTACGAGGATAACCGTAAAGAAAACAAGTATCCCGATCCTTACAGGATTATTAATGAGCGAGATGAGGTGCTTTACGATAGGGTGAAGGACATAGATACCCAGGGAAGCCGCAATGCCCCAGTAAATATAGAATCTTAAGCAGATATAACCTCTGAAATTGAGCTTATATTCAGAATAATCCCACCAGCGCATATGGAATGCATGGTAGAGGATCACACCGGCAATAAGTTCGACTATCGTACAGGCAGCAGCCATACCGAAGAATATTATCAGGAAGTTGCCGCTCAAAGGTTCGAATATCCAGATGGCAGCATAAAAGCCCAATCCGTATACAGGACAAAGCGGACCTGCCAAAAAACCTCTGTTGATGAATTTACCTTCGGTAATTCCATAGTAAATTACTTCAACGACCCACCCTACAAAGCTGTAAATAAAGAACATCAGGTAGGATTCTATAAAGGGGTACGGTAAACTCATTCTTTCTTAGACCTCATAACTCTGTAGCCGCCGTCTATCGCAAGCGTTTCGCAATTGCCAAAGAGCTCTTTCATTTTATCCATTGTTGAAGGTGCGCCCTGCTTGCGCTGCAGAACGACATAGAGATATCCGCCGGGATTAAGCACATCAAAAGCCTGCTCGTAGAATCCGAATACAGTCTTCTTGCCTGCTCTTACCGGAGGATTCGTCGCGACGATATCAAAGTGTTCGTCTCTTACGCCGAACAGAATGTCACTCGACATGAATCTGCAGCTTACGCCGTTGTTTGCGGCATTTTCCCTCGCGAGGGCAACTGCTCTGGAATTGATATCAACGCCTGTTACATCAAAAGCCATAAAGCATGATTTAATTACGATTCCGACGATACCCACGCCGCATCCTAAGTCCACAAAACGCTCCATCTTGGGGCCTCTGGACTTGATGTCCTTAACAATGGTATCGATCAGGAGATTTGTTCCGAAGTCTACTTCTTTTCTCGAAAAAACTGATGAATCCGTAGTGAATTCAAAATTGATTCCGTTCATTCTGTACGGGATCACTTTCCGGTCTGAAGGAGTTATCGGGTTAGGGTCAAAATACTGTGTCATGGTAACTTTTTCTTCAATCCTGTCTTTCCTATTACCGCAACGAGCGGGAGTCCTAAAACTATTAAAACGACTGCTTCTCCGGCCGCAACCGAGAGCATCGAGAGCAGTACTATCTGCCATGTTACTGCGTCATACAAAAGGAACGGGAGATAACCTCCGACGATAACGCCGTTTGCAACTATCGGAGGGATCACTCCGAGCCACATATTCTTTCTGCCGATGATCCTCGAGAAGATACCTGCAATAAGCGTCGCAAGAGTTCCGAAGATTATATCAACGGGGCCCAGATTATTCGGGTTGATAAGGTTTGATACAAGGCATCCTATAACAAGTCCGGGGATCATGTTAAATGAGAATATAGGGAACACCGTCATAGCCTCAGATACCCTCGCCTGCACGATTCCGTATGAGATCGGCTCGAGGAAATATGTGAGCACGATATAGAGCGCTGCAACGATACCGTTGAAAACGATAAATCTTATAAGCTTTCTGTTCTTTTCCCTCTGTGAAACACTTGCTGCCATAATTACATCATTGAACGGATAATATCGTTAAGCTGGGCGATCTTTATAGTTCTGCTCCAGGGCATTTCGGGCGCCTGGATAAGTCCTTTCGAAATTGCATCTGCGCAGGATTCGAATTCGTAAACATATCCCTTGATATAGTCCTCATCTGCTTCGGCCTCATCTAAGAGAACATCATCAGCGGAATAAAGAGCGATCTTTCTGTAGTTGTTGATATTGTTAAGCTTGATCTTACCCTTCTCACCGGTGATCACGCCGTCTTTATCGGTGTTGGCACACATAGTGACATAGAAATTGCCTAAGATGGCGCCGTCATCAGTCTCTACGCTGTATGTCGTATCATGGTCTATTCCGGCCGAGTCTTTTCTCGCAAATACCCTGGATACCTTAATGTCGTTACCCATAAACGAGAGCGCGAAGTTTGTCGTGTAAACACCTAAGTCCAGGTAGCTTCCGCCGCCTAATACGGTGCTGTTAAGTCTCGGAACGCTCTCTATGTCGTATCCTAAGTTCGCGGTCACATACTTGACCTGTCCGATCCTTCCCTTTTCGATCCACTCCAGTGCTGTCTTATGGAGCGGAAGATAAGATGTCCACATAGCTTCAGCGACGAATACGCCTCTGTTCTTCGCTTCAAAGAAGATGCTGTCAGCTTCGGCCCTGCTCATTGCGAAAGGCTTCTCGATAAGGACGTTCTTATATTCCTTGATGCACAGGATCGCATGTTCATAGTGATATGTGTTGGGTGTTGCAATATAAACGAGGTCGATATCAGGAGATTTTACGAGCTTCTCATAGCCTGTGAAGACCTTGGCATCAGGACAGTGGGCAGCAGCAAACTTCTTGGCCTTGGCCCTTTCTCTGGATGCTACGCCTTCAATTACGACCTTCTTGTTGCCCTTAAGACTGTCTGCTACTTTTGCAGCAATCGTTCCGCAACCTAAGATACCGACTCTCAGCATATCTTTACCTCTTAATTATAATATTTAAGCAACTCTCTAATTGTATTGAGGGTTAGGAGGTGTGTCAATCTATGAATTGAACAAGCCTTATCTTATAGACAATAAGGCCTTATTGTTTTATTTTTATTGCTAAAGATTTCGAAAAGAGAACGGCCAGTGACTATCGGTTTTTTGAACAAGTTATCACCCAGAAAGAGAGGCATCGTATACCTCCTTTTGTCGTCTTTTGCTTTTGCATGCATGGCTCTGTTCATCAATCTCGCAGGGGATATGCCGGTATTCCAGAAGGCATTTTTCAGAAACCTCGTCGCGATCGTAATGTCCTATACGATCCTTGCGAGATCCCCTGAAAAATTCAAGATAAAGAAAGCTTCTTTTCCCTATGTTTTCATGCGTGCATTTTTCGGCACGATAAGCGTTATCTGCAACTTCTACGCGATATCTGCCACGAACATGTCCGATGCCATGATGCTCAACAAGCTCTCGCCTTTCTTTGCGATGCTGACTTCGATAATAATCCTTAAGGAAGCTGCTGACGGTTTCCAGTGGGCCTGCATCCTCACAGCGATCGCAGGCGCGGTATTTGTCGTAAAACCGTCTTTCCTGTTTGGAAATATGGGCGTTTCGGGAGATAATCTCTTTCCTTTGGCAATTGCCCTTGTCGGAGGCATCTTTGCCGGGATCGCTTATGCATTCTTAAGAAAAGCAACGGTCAAAGGCGAAAGAGGGATCATTGTAGTCGCGTTCTTTTCGACATTCTCATGCGTCGCCCTGATCCCGTTCATTATCGTCACATATCAGCCTATAACATGGCTTCAGTTTTTCTACTGCTGCATGACCGGCGTGGCAGCATGCTTCGGGCAGTTATTCATTACTTCCGCATATTCCGCATGCCCCGCGAAAGAAATATCGATATACGACTATTCGACCGTAATCTTTACGGCTCTGTTGGGTCTCATATTCTTAGCAGAGATTCCGGATGTGATAAGCATAATCGGATACGTCATAATCATCGGCGCATCCGTTATGAATTATCTTTATAACAACGGTTACTTCAAATTCAGAAAATCCTGAACGTCCTTTAACGAAGGCAGAATAACGTCTGCTAATCCCTTCATCTCATCATCAGGCTGGATGATGTCAGGAACCATGATCGTATAAAGGCCTGAAGCCTTGCATGACCTCACTCCGTTAAATGAATCCTCTAATCCTACGCCCTCTTCAGGTTTTACGCCCAGGGCTTCACAGGCAAGTAAGAAGATCTCCGGATCGGGTTTTGATCTTGTGACCTGATCACCTGTTACCAATGCGTCGAAAAACGGGAGCGCTCCCAAGGGGCCCATCTGAGATGTGACTTCTTCCCTTGAAGATGAAGATGCAATCGCAAGCTTCATGCCCGCTCTCTTCATTGCGCTTAAAAGCTCAATCGTATGAGGCTTTAACGGCACCTTGCCGTTATCTGCCAGTTCATTGTAGATAACGCGGAGTTCTCTCTCATAAGGCTCGCCGGGTTCACCGTAGACTCTCTTAAACTCATCTACCGTTGCCTGCTTATTCTTGCCGATAACGCTGATTCCGTATGTGCGGATGTCGGCAAAGCCGTACTTATCGCCTAATTGCTCCCAAATGGATAGGACTGTCCTCTCTGAATCGAGGATCAGTCCGTCCATATCGAAAATTGCTGCTTTAAAAGTTCTGATATTCTTCTCCATCAGACCTCCATGGATCCTTCGAAAACCTTGGCGCAGTTGCCTGTCATGTAGACAGTATCATCTGTGTAGTTGATGATGAGGTCGCCGCCCTTAAGGATTACCCTGATGTCTTCGCCCTTCTTGCAGAAGCCGTTCTCGCAGGCTGCGACTACCGTTGCGCATGCGCCTGTGCCGCAGGCCATCGTCTCGCCGGAGCCTCTCTCCCATACTCTCATCTTGAGTGTATGTTCATCGATGACTTTAACGAACTCTGTGTTGACTCTCTCAGGGAAGATGTCAGTCGAATATTCGAACTTGGGTCCTATGGTGTTGAGGTCCAAAACATCAACGAGATCAGTGAACACAACGGCATGAGGGTTGCCCATTGATACCGCAGTAATGTTATATTGATCGCCGTCTATATTTACAGGAACGTTGATTGCTTTGTCTCCCGGGAGCGTGCAGGGGATCTTTGCAGGAACAAGTTCTGCCTTGCCCATGTCGACCTTAACTCTTGCTACAACACCGCCAAGTGTCATGAGCTCAAGCGTCTTGATGCCGCTCTTTGTCTCGATCTTCATGTGTCTCTTCTTGTGGCCGCGCTCATCGTACATATACTTTGCAACGCATCTTATCGCGTTACCGCACATCATGCCCTCTGAACCATCGAGATTGAACATGATCATTCTGCAGTCAGCGACCTTTGAAGGAGCGATCAACACGATACCGTCACCGCCGACACCGAAGTGTCTGTCGCTCATGTAGACTGACAATGATTCAGGTGAAGATACCATGCTCTCCATACAGTCGATGTAGATATAATCGTTGCCTGCGCCCTGCATCTTGATGAAGTTGATCTTCCTTCTCTTGTCACGCATGTTGTTGATATCAACGAGCTCCGTGTTGATCTCGGAGAAGTGGCTCATGAGTGAGTCAGCAAGAGCGTCTGCGGTATCGATAGCCGTAAGGCAGGGGATTCCGAGCATGACTGCTCTTCTTCTGAGCTTAACGGAGTCTCTGGCAGGAAGTCTTCCCTTTGCTGATGTCGAGATGATGTAATTGATCTTGCCGCTCTCGATCAGGGACATCGTGTTATTCTCATCGGACTCGTGGATCTTCGATACTGCGGTGACTTCCATTCCGGCCTGTCTTAGTGCCTCAGCCGTACCGTGTGTAGCATAGAGCTTGAAGCCCATGATATCGAACTTCTTTGCAATCTCCACGATTTCCATCTTGTCGGAATTTCTGACTGTGATGAATACGCCGCCGCGCTTGTACATCTTGTATCCTGCAGCTACGAGACCCTTGTACAAAGCTTCGGAGAGGTTTCTGCCGACGCCTAATACTTCGCCCGTGGACTTCATTTCAGGTCCGAGCTGTGTATCAACGTCCGTGAGCTTCTCGAATGAGAATACCGGAACCTTAACTGCCGTATAAGGAGACTGTCTGTAGAAGCCTGTGCCGTAATCCATATCAGCGAGCTTTGTTCCGAGGCTTACTTCGATGGCAACGTCTACCATCGGGATACCCGTAACCTTGCTCATGTAAGGAACTGTTCTCGATGCTCTCGGATTGACCTCGATTACATAGATCCTGTTGTCCTTTACGATGTACTGGATATTTACGATACCTGTCGACTTAAGTCCGTCGCAGAGAGCGATCGTGGTATCGGCGAGCTTCTTGTACATATCGTCGTAGATGTGCTTTGCAGGATACATAGCGATAGAGTCGCCTGAGTGGATTCCCGCACGCTCAACGTGCTCCATAAGGCCCGGGATAAGGACATCCTTGCCGTCGTAGATCGCATCGACTTCGATCTCCTTACCCTGGATGTACTTGTCGATGAGGACAGGGTTCTCGATGCCCTGGGCTAAGATGATCCTCATGTACTCGTTAACGTCTTCGTCGTTGAAGGCTATTATCATGTTCTGACCGCCAAGGACGTAAGAAGGTCTTAAGAGTACAGGATATTCGAGTGTGTTTGCTGCCTTCAGGGCTTCATCCAATGTGAGGACGGAGAATCCCTTAGGTCTTGCGATTCCGAGGCGCTCGAGAAGCGCATCGAATCTCTCACGGTCTTCTGCCATATCGATGGAATCAGCAGAAGTGCCTATGATGTTGATATTGTTCTCTGATAATGTTTTCGTGAGCTTGATGGCTGTCTGGCCGCCGAATGCTACGACTACGCCGAAAGGATTTTCCTGATGAACGATATTCATCACGTCTTCAGGTGTAAGAGGCTCGAAATAGAGTCTGTCGCCTGTGTCGAAGTCAGTGGATACTGTCTCGGGGTTATTGTTTACGATAACAACTCTGTAGCCCAGATCTCTTAATGCATGTACGCAGTGAACAGCCGCATAGTCGAACTCGATTCCCTGGCCGATACGGATCGGGCCTGAACCGAATACGATTACTGTCTGCTTGTCCTTATCGCCTGCCTTCTCGAAATCAGCTTCATTCTCGCCGCCTTCTTCAGGTCTGTTGAATGTCGCATAGAAGTAAGGCG
>JAFYJX010000036.1 GCA_017537905.1 Clostridiales bacterium
ACCGCCGGATGAACTGTTGCTCGAAGATCCCTGTGTTTCAGAAGAGCCTGAGCTGTTGGAAGAACCTGATGTAGGCTTTGTCGTGTTCTTAGGCTTAGTTGTGTTCGTAGCCTTCGGCTTAGGTGTATTGGTTGCCTTAGGCTTAGGAGTATTAGTAGCCTTCGACTTCTTTTCTTCAGGTGTAGGTGTTGCGCTCTCTGAAGTATTCTCAGTCTGCTTTTCGGTCTCTGTTTCAGATTCAGATGTATCAGTGGGCTCTGTAGTATCTTCTGTAGGTGTAGGAGATACTTCAGTTCCTTCGATCTGTCCGTTGATGATCGAATTCAAGAGATCCTTAAGCTTCTGCTTATCCCAGCCGGTTTCTTTGCAGACCTTGTCCAGGAGCTTGTCGTTTTCGACAAGCATCTTAAGTGTGAAGTTATTGAGATCTTCTTCCTTAAGATCTTCTATCTCAAACTCAATGCTGTCAGTATCACGGTCAGAATAGAGGATAACCGTTATTCTCTGTCCGCCGTGGATCTCGGCATACTTTCGCTCACCTGTATCAGGATTGACTGCCGTAACGATTACAGTACCGTCTGTAACTGTCAGGGAATCTCTGCCCTGATCGTCGTAATAGATATAACCTGATGTGCCTCTGATACCTGCTGTAAGTGTGGATGTCTTGATCTCGAAAGTCTCATCGGCATTAAGCTTCTGGGTTACTTCGAAAAAGAGTGCACCCTTTGTGAGCTTCAATTCGATCTGCTTGTTCTTCTTAATGAAATCAGCCTTACTGTCAGCCTGGAGCGTAACGATCTTTGTATCGTCGAGGCTTACGGAAGCGAGACTGTTCGTAACACCGGTTGCAAGAGAATCACCGGATTCGAATCTCTTATTCTTTGTAGCAGGCTTTGAGCCGCCGCCGGAAGCCATGATCTTTACATCGCCTTCTGCGCGGATAAGTCTCATGGTCGAAGCAAGATAAGAGCTGCGGTTAAAGATGATAACGCCGGCTATAACACCGATGATACCTACTGCAACGACCGCATAAATAATCTTCATTCCAAGGGTAAGTTTCCCGGGAAAGTTGATAGAAATCATAGGTCATCCCTCTCTTCTTGAAATATAAGGAAAATAACGTCTTGCTATTATATCAACTTTCTTTAAGGAAAACTATGCTTTAGAGCACGTCTAGCAAGGATTTTTTCATCGTTCATCACGATTCGGAATACTGGTATTGGGAAGCATCAAAAGCTTCTATGGCTTTATTGCCACACATAACGACATAGTATGTCTTTCCCTTGGAACCGTATTCATAATCATTCCTGGGAATCTTCACCGAGGCTCCGTTATCAAAATACAGTGCATATTTCGATTCTCCATAAGTACTGGATTGATATCTCGCATCTACAAGGTTGGTCTTTACTACCTGGGGCTTGTTGAAATAAGGCAGCGCTGCCGTAAAGAAGAATCCGAAGACCAGGAGATCTCCTACGAGGATACAGATAGAAACCACCTTATTTCCTATGAGAAGTGTCAGCACGCATGTAACCAGCATCAGCAGCGACAATATTGATAAACACTGCGAGATAGTATTGCAAAGATAATAAGATCTAAGAGTTTCCAGATATGACGGAATCAGATATGTTCCGGACGGTTTGGACGTCACATTGCCGAGTATGGCTGAGGCTGCTCCGGCCAGGACTGTTGCCGCCAATAGGACTTTAAAAAATACTGTAGAAGCATTCCTGCTAATACGTTCCTTCATGAGATAATACCTCCAAGATAATCTTTCCCTTGCAGATTAGGATACCCTACCGCAACGATTTTCTCAAATTCATTTAACAAACGAGAAGGGCTGCCCCGGAGATCCGGAGCAGCCCCAATTTGGAGAGTGTGTATATAAAACTTAAGCTTAAGAAACGATCTTGTAGTAAGCGTTCGAAGTGAGCTTGTAGACAAACGCATAGATCAAGCCGAAGAAAAGAACGCATAGACCGGCGCTTGCAAGCAGGAGCGGGATGTTGTTGTGGCCGAACAGCAAGAGAAGCTTATGTACGACCGGCAGCACTACCGCCAGGTGCAGGCAGGCAAACAGGATAGGAATCAGGAAGACCGTAAGCATCTGTGAGTTGATGCTCTTTTTGATGTTTTCTTTTGTCATTCCGACCTTCTGCATGATGGAGAACCTTGACTGGTCTTCGAAACCTTCAGAGATCTGCTTGTAGTAGATGATAAGCACGCAGGATACCATGAAGATCGAGGACAGAAGGATTCCGAGGAAAAAGAGGCCTCCGAATGTGCTTACAAAATCAGCACGTTCATTTTCACGGCTTGTGCAATAAGGTTCAATACCGCGTTCTTCACCGACATCGACATATACTTCAGCATTGATCTTTTTGCTCAGATCTATCTGGCCCTGTGCATTAAGTTCAGTATCGAAATAGTAATTCCAAGTCCAAATCAGCAAACTCTCATTGCGGGTGTCCTTGATGTCTTCAAAATCAGCAACCGCGGAATTGAGATCATCTACTATAAAGGCTAAAACAGATACTGGAGAAGAGCCAATACAACTTTTGAAATTACCGTCATTCAGATCGATCTTCTCAACTTCGAATTTCTTTTTGCCGATCCTTACTTCATCACCGATCTGGATATTTCCGTCGATACCGAGAAGGGCCTTGCCGGAAGGAACCGTGATATTTTTATTGGTCATCCGGTTGTAATCGTCAACGTCATAGAAATTAACAACTACGATTCTGTCATAATCCAGCGTCATGGAAAGCGTTGCATAAGGATCAAGTTCAAGATCCACAGCACCGTTGTTATCGTAGTATCCGGAAAGACTATAGTGGCTGAGCGCCTTCGCGTTAATTACCTTCGTTCCTGACTCTTCCGCGACCTTATTGACATCGTTTTCGAGCCTTGCAGCAGCATCTTTGTAACCCTCGAAAAGGCCGTCATTGTGAGCCAACAGATTGATCTGGTTCGGATAATGATTTCTTAATGTCTCTTCCCTGTTGAAATAAAGAGCAGCAGTAGATGAGATCGTTACGAGGATCATCGTAAGCAGGATGCAGATGGATGCAAGACCTGCTCCGTTTCTCTTCATTCTGTATGCCATTGATGATACGGAAACAAAATGGTTTGTCTTGTAGTAATAGCTCTTATTCTTCTGCAGGATCCTGCAAAGAACAACAGAACCCGCAATGAGTATGAGATAAGTTCCGATAATGATAAGGATTACCGCAACGAAGAAGAACAAAAGAGCAGCCATAGGTGATTCGATCTTAAGCGAAATAGTATAGCCTGCAAGGAGAAAGACAAGTCCTAATATACCTACTGCCCAGTTTGCCTTCGGAGGCTTCTCGCCTGCCTTGTCAGAGTTAACGAGATTGATCGTTCTGGAGAACAATATCTGTCTGGCCGCGTTAAGGAAGATGAGGCCAAAGATAATGCTGTAAACAAGAATTGTCTTTCCCAGGGATTCACCGGAGATGATGAAGCCGTAATTAATATCTGCTTCTATCATTTTCTCAAAGCCCAGTTCAGCAATCTTCGAAAGGCCGATGCCTGCCAAAATGCCGCCTGCCATGGATATTGCCCATGTCATGACAGTCTCGAAGAAGATGACTTTGATAAGGTTCCTTTTGTTCATTCCGAGAACACTGTAGATACCGAATTCCTTAAATCTTCCCTTGATCAGAGTGGACTGGGTATAGAACAAAAAGATCGTTCCGAATACAGCCATGATCAAAGATCCGAACTGGAGCATTTCTCTTGCTGTTCCTGAACCTGAAAAGCCCTTCATAATATCTGAATAGCCCAAGAGGTGCATGATGTAGAATACGGCGATCATGAGAATGCTCGTCACAATATATGGCACATAAAGACGGCCGTTCTTTCTGATACCATCGGCCGCTATCTTAGGGTATAAACCTAATTTCATTTAAGGTCACCTCCCTGAGCGAGGAGGTTTAATGTATCGGAGATCTTCTGATACATCTGCGTATCAGTAGAATTGCCTCTGTAGATCTGGTGGAAGATGATTCCGTCCTTGATGAACATTACGCGCGAAGCATGGCTTGCAGCCTTTGTTGAGTGCGTAACCATAAGAATAGTCTGACCCAGCTGGTTTACCTTGGAAAAGAGATCAAGAAGTTCATCAGAAGACTTCGAATCCAAAGCGCCTGTAGGCTCGTCTGCAAGGATTATCTTAGGGTTGGTGATAAGAGCTCTTGCAACTGCGGCTCTCTGCTTCTGGCCGCCGGATACTTCATAAGGATATTTCTTAAGGAGATCCGTGATGCCGAGAGAAGGAGCGAGCTTATCCAAACGCTCTTTCATTTCCTTATGCTTCTTTCCTGCAAGGACCAGAGGAAGATAGATATTATCTTCCAATGTAAATGTATCGAGAAGATTGAAATCCTGGAAAACGTAACCTAAGTTATCACGGCGGAACTTCGCAACGGAAGATTCCTTGATCGTTGAAAGATTCATTCCATCCAAAAGGATCGTTCCTGATGTTACTCTGTCTAATGCTGCAAGAACATTAAGAAGGGTTGTCTTTCCTGATCCGGACTCACCCATGATAGCCACATATTCACCCTTTTCGACGGTGAAATTAACATTTTTAAGAGCCTCAACAGACGCGCCTCCGCGGCGTCCCTTATATATTTTCTGAACTCCTGATACTTCAAGTAAACTCATAAACTGCACTTCCTTTCATTTAAGTCAGCCACAGTATAGAAAACATGTAAATCCCGCTCCATTGAATCTGCTTACCAATTCCTTACACGTTTGTCACATTTGCCTTTTTGTTTGACAAAGACTTTTTAATCCTATCGCAGATCCACTTCAGGCCTAACGGGCCCAATATTCCTATTACCAGATATGCCAGTTTTATGTTCGGGCTGATCTCCCAAAAATACCATTCAGATTCTCTGAAGGCTTCAGCATCAAAATACGGCAGTTCCATTATCTTATCTATAAGAAGCAGAACGCAGTTAAATATATTGAAAAAGAGGATATGCAGTCCCATTATCCAGAATGTATTGCAGGACATGAAATTTACGAACCTGCTCTCATAAAGAGGCTTTGCAATGAGATCCGTAAGAGTCAGCCAGAAAAGGATTCCTATAACGGAAGACAGCATAGGCGTTACAAAGAACGGACTCGTAAATCCTGCCAGTTCGTCGATTGAATCAAATGCAACGTCATAAGCATTGGGCAGATAAGATGTGCGGATCACATTTAGCAACAGCAAAAGGAACAGGAGACCTATCTTCCATCCTCCGGAGAGCCTGGTCAGTTTTTCTTCAAGATATTTCTTGTAGATTATTCCGAGTTCCAGAAAAGGAAGTAAGAACAATACTTTCAAAGGCAGAAGGAACGGATGGAGTGACTCCTCACCGATATTCTGAGCGAGGAACACAGACAGAAAATGCAAGATGCTGAATATGCCGAACATCACGAAATTATTCCAAATTTTATTCAGAAGTTTTTTCAGCAGTGCGTAAAACAAAAGTGTGAAAAACAGCGAGATAACAAACCACATCGGAGTCACAAGCGGGAACGGTGATCCGGAAGTAATTACGCGCTCTAAAACATACATCAGGTAACCTGACGGCAGAGGAACGATCCCGCCGGTCTTGATCAGGTTTATCAGCTGTTGGATTACAAATACCAGGATCGATATTCCCGCATAAGGCAGAAGAAGCGTTTTCGCTTTTTTGCCGATATAAGGAAGCAGTTTTGTTTCCGTTCCGACTTTGTTGAAATAGCCGGAAATAAACACGAACATCGGCATAAAGAAAGAATTGTACGGGATATAATCTCCAAACAGATTTAACGCAGTAAAAGTGTGATGGTCGACGACCATGAATATACCGATGGCAGATAATACCATGAACTTCTTATTGGTCTTGCCCCGTACTTCAGCCACAGCTCTCACCCGTTATTCAATGCCGATCTTTTTTGTGCTCAGATCCAGGATCATTTTAGTGCCGGTACCGACTTCGGATTCCGCATATATCTTATGTCCGAGATTATCACAGATACGCTTGCACAGATAAAGGCCGATGCCTGATGCACGCTTGTCTTCCCTGCCGTTAAAACCCGTATAACCGTTCTCGAAGATTCTCGGCAGATCCTCTGCGCTTATTCCTATTCCGGTATCTTCTATGCAAAGTATGCCGGGCGTATCCATATAGATCCTGATCCCGCCCTTCTTCGTATACTTAACTGCATTCGAAAGGACCTGTTCTATAACAAACGAGAGCCACTTCTCATCTGACAAGACCTTGCTTTCAGTCGTTTTAAAATCCATTGAAAGCTTCTTCGAAATAAAGTCTCCCGCGAACTTTCTTATCGCAGGCTTGATCACAGAATCAAGGTCGATCTCCCTGATCACATAATCCGTGCTTGTCGAATCAAGTCTTAAGAATGTAAGTACCATCTCGACATATGCTTCGATCCTGTTAAGGTCTCCCGCAAGGCGCCTTGAGAGGTCGGAATCCTCTGACTGGAGCTGAAGACGCATCGACGCTATGGGAGTCTTTATCTGATGAGCCCACACGGTATAGTATTCAACCATGTTGTTATAGTCGGAAGATGACTTATGCCTTGCAAATTCTTCCTCTTCCTTAAGCTTTTTAATTATCTCCTGGTAGTCTTTTTCAATCGCACCGGAAGGCTCTGGGAAATCACTCTGCTGAAGCTTTTTATGTTTATTTAATGTAATCAGAAAATCTATTATGCCGGCGATAAGAATGACAACCAGACTTAATATCAAGGGATAAAGCACGGTTACAGCAGGAAGATTAAACAGGAAATAAGTCGACGCGAAAATGCCTTCTACCGCGGCCAGCAGAATGATGGTATTCAAACGAGACTTAAGATAGTCCTTGAACATTAATCCTCCAGAATATAGCCCACACCGAACTTGGTCTTGATTAGATCTTTAAGTCCGATTCCCTCGAGAGTCTTTCTCAGTCTTCCGACATTAACAGTAAGCGTGTTCTCGTCGACATAGCAGTCGGTCTCCCACAAAGCTTCCATGAGCTTCTCACGGCTTACGACTTTGTTCTTGTTCTGGACGAGTGTCAGAAGGATCTTGTATTCGTTCCTCGCGAGGTCAACTTCCGCGCCGTTATATGACAGCGTGTTGTTATTCGTATTAAGCACCGCACCCGCTACTTCCAAAGTGGCAGATGCCTGGCTGAAATCGTAAGTTCTTCTAAGGAGCGCCGTGACCTTTGCGATAAGCACACTCTGGTCAAAAGGCTTTGCAATGAAATCATCGGCACCCATATTGATAGCCATGATGATGTTCATGTTATCTGTTGCAGAAGAAATGAAAATGATCGGCACAGAGCTGGTCTTCCTTATCTCCTGGCACCAGTGATAACCGCCCATATAAGGCAGTGTGATATCCATGATGATAAGGTGAGGCTCGTACTCCTCGATCTCTTCTAAAACTTTCATGAAATCTGAAACGGTACGGCCTTCCATGCCCCAGTTTCCGAGGCAGGATGTTATGCCGTCCGCAATTCCTTTATCGTCTTCAACAATAAAAATCTTGTACATATAATCCCCATTACAAATTCTTATTCATCTTTACGCAATCAAAGTTTCCGCTCTTGATCACGCTGTCGTCAACATGTTTATACCCGAGCTTTTCATAAAAATCTATCGCCTCAATACGGCTGTCGATCTTAACTTCCCTGAAGCCCAGTTCTTTCGCCCATTTCTCGGCTTCGGTAACCACTAACGAGCCCAGTTTCTGTCCTCTGTATTCGGGAAGGACTACAACCCGGCCAAGCGTAACAGCACTTTCACCGCAATCATAGAATCGGCATGTCGCGACCGGATATCCGTCGTCCAACAGGACTATGTATTTGGTTCCCTCACAGTCGTGCTCGTCGAATTCTTCCCTGAGCGATATGTGGTGCTGGCGGTTCATGCCCTCGATCCTTACGGAGTAGGCCCCTGCCCTCTGCCATTCTGCTTCCGCTCTTAATACTTCCATGCTTATCAGCCCTCGAAATGATTGAATCTTACTCGCTCGTCAAATGACTTTTTCGAAGGCGAGTGGAAATCATCAAGAGCTTTGCCGACAGGCAGAATGCAGACAACATCATACTCTTCCGGCACTCCCAAAACTGCGGCAATCTTGTCGCAGATGCGGTCGTCATCTGTGATGTGTCCCTCATACCAGCAGCTCTGGTAACCGAGCTCGACGATAGCTAAAAGCATATTCTCAATTGCCGCCGAATAATCCTGTGTCGCAAAACACTTGTCGCGGTAAGCGTTGATCCTATGTGCCAGGACAACGATCATAGCAGGTGCGGTCTGTGCAACCGGCGGATCGATAAGACCTTTTATCTGATCCAGGATTTCCTTATCGTCAACGACAATAAGATCAGTAGTCTGCTTGTTGCAGCCTGAAGGCGCGTTGATGCCTGCATTTGCGATTATCTTAAGATCTTCTCTCGGCACGGGTTCTGATGAGAACTTACCTCTGTAGCTGTGTCTTGCGTTGATCGTATTTATCGCACTCTTGAGATTCATAACGTAGATCTGGCAGGGATTTGCCTCATCCCAGTAATCTGCGAGGACTTCCAATTCCTTAAATCCGACGCTCTTATAGAATTCATTCGTGATGTCGTAATCCTCATACATGCCTGAGCGGACTGTCTTTACCTGCATGAATGAGTAGCCCTTCTGCACTGCATAATCCTTAGCAGCTGCGAAGAGCCTTCTGCCGTAACCATTCCTGTGGAATTCCTTTTTGACACCCATGACCGCAAGTTCGACTGTGGCATCACCGGTCTCCTTAAGACACAGGAATCCTGCAGGGACATCATTCTCAAAAGCAGCCCAGAAAGGCCAGCCCTCTGAATCTCTGATATAGCCCTCTCGGCTCTCTTCTACTTCAAACCATTCGGTGAGAGCCTCTAATACCTCGCGTGCGATCTTACTGCGTTCTATGGGATCTTCGATAAATCTGATCATAAATTCCTCTTAATATTTAAGATTTAACTTAATTCTGTTCAAGGCTTATTGTACCATTGTAGAGAACAGGAATCTCCGATAACTGGGTTATAATCATGGAAAAGCCGATAACCAACGCAAAATATGGAGCCAATTATGATCAACTCAAGAAACAAGATAATCTCTTCAGTGCTCGCATTAACTCTCTTAACCCCTATATTCTGCGGATGTAACATTGTTACACCGCAAAATGTTGAGACGAGCCTGCCCACCATACCCGATAAAACCACGCAGGAAGTCACAACGACAACGAGCGAAACGACCGAAGAGACAACTGAACCTTCAGCTGAAGAGCGCGTCATATTGAAGACTCCGGACGGCAAGACTGTGATAGATACGACCTACGTCCGCACGATAGGAGATGTCACACCCGAGATGATGACTCCTGATTACTGGATCGGCGAAGACGATAACGAAGTCCTGATGACGCCGGAAGAGATCGCCGAATTTAACTTTAACAACAGAGCTGTCATCAAGGCTGGCGACAACAAGACCATAATGCCCCATTTAGAGGACTTCGGAGATACATTTGACGGCAATATCCTGAGGACTTTCCTTAACGACAACGCAAAGTCAATTCCAAAGGACCCTGCGAAAATGTATCTTAACGGCAAGCCCACAACAGCCGAATACTGGCAGGAATTGATCGCCCTCTCAAATATCGAAGCAGTACCTGATACCATTACCGTTAAGTACGGCTTTTCGACAAAGCGCATGACCGTCAGGATGTTCCCTACTGAAGACCGCGTTTTCGAGAGCAGCTCAGACCAGTATTTCGATTCACTCCTCTACTCAGAATGCATGCCATACATGCCTGTAGTCGTGCTCCACGAGAGCTCTGACGGAGAATATCTCTATGTTGTTTTCGACAGCTTCTCTGCCTGGGTCAGAAAAGATGCCGTCGCCCTCTGCAAAGACAGAAAAGACTGGGAAGCAAGGCAGAATCCCGGCGAGTGGCTCGTTGTAACAGAAAGAGAGATCAGACTAGGAAACGATCCTTACAGCCCGCTTACTACCGGCCTCGTACTCCCCATGGGCACCAGAATGGAACTGGTTCCCGCAAAGAGCGCTCCCAAGAGCATCCACCAGCGCACGACATACGGCAACTATGTAGTCAAGGTTCCGACAAGAGGCTCTGACGGCTATATCAAGGATGAGCTCGTTCTGATCCCTGTATCAGATGACGTTAATGTCGGATATCTACCTCTTACGCCCGCAAACATCGTAAGGCAGGCATTTAAGCTGTTAGGCGACAGATACGGCTGGGGCGGCGACCTTCAGGCCAACGACTGCACAGGAATCACCAGAGAGATCTACCGCTGCTTCGGCGTGCTGCTTCCGCGTGTCGGACAGTCAGCATCCAAGGGCGTTTATAAAGTCGACATGAGCAAGATGAGCGAAAAGGAAAAGCTCGAAGTCATCAATGAATTAAGGCCCGGAAGCCTTATCTCCTTCCCCGGCCACATGACGATCTACGTCGGCACCAAAGACGGAAAGCCCTATGTAATAAGCGCCTGCGGCACATTCATCATGCCCGCGCCCGGTTCAACTGACGTTATCCATCCCGAGAGCGTAATTCTCAACAGCCTCTATGTAAGGACAAGAAGCCTTACGACATGGCTCGATAAATCAACGACTGCGCTTACTCTGAAGAAAGCAGAGCCCGCAGGCACTGAAAACTAAGGCGGTTGTCAGGCTGTATCACAATTGCCCTTATTTTTCTCGAAAAATGATACAAAATCGGTTTTTTGTATCCTTTTTTGCTTTTTTTGATGGCAAAAAGGATACACTTCTTTTAATATCACGCCCGGCGAAGATATCTTTAAATGCTGATTTTCAGACAGATTTATAAATTATTGTTTATCTTTATTTATTACGATATACTTTCAGGTATCAGGGGATAGTTTTTTGAATACCTCCGACGTAACAAATGGGCCTGGAAACATTGAACAAAAAGTGAGGAATAAACATGTTTTGTAGTTCCTGTGGAAAAGAAATCGAGAACGCAAAGTTCTGTCCTTTCTGCGGTTCACCCGTAGAACCTGCTGCACCCGTTGAAGCAGCAGCTGAACCTGCAGCAGAAGCACCCGCAGCTGAACCGGCTCCCGAAGCCGAAGCACCTGCAGAGGCACCTGTTGAAGCAGCACCCGAGGCAGCTCCTGAGGCACCCGCTGAAGCAGCTCCTGAAGCTGAAACAGTTGTTGCAGACGCAGTTATTGATGCGGCTGACGCAGCTAACCTGAAGACTTCTGCAGAAGAAACACCTGTAGAGCCCGCTCCCGTTGAAGCAGCTCCTGCAGCTAACGCTTTCGCAGCAGCTCCTACTGCAACAGCACCTGTAACAAGTGCATTCGCTGCTCCCGGAACCGTAAATGCCAACGCTCCCGTAGAGGCAGCTCCCGTTGCAGAAGCTCCCGCAGCTGAACCCGTGGTTGAGGAAAAGCCTAAGAAGAAAAAGGGCAAGAAGATTGCTATCACAATTATCTGCATCGTTGCAGCTCTGATCCTTTTGGCAGGAGCAGGTGTCGGCGTATTCTTCTATATGCTCAACAGCAAGTACACACAGGCTACTAAGGCTTTCGAGGATGAAGATTACGAGAAGTCTCTCCAGCTCTTTACAGAACTTAACACATATAAGGATTCCGCTTATTGGGCTGAAGCTTCACAGGTAGAGATCGATTACCAGAAGGTCGATGCTCTTGTTGAAGCTGAAGACTGGGACGGAGCTGTAAAGATCCTTAAGGAAGTTGAATCTTTCTACGGCTCAGACAGTAAGGGCGTTGAAGCAAAGGCTCTTAAGACAGACTGCGAGATCGTTAAGGATGCATTTAACGATAAGCAGGCAGGAAATTATAGTAGTGCCAAGGGCAAGTTCGGACAGCTTACAAAGCTTAAGGATAAGTATGCAAAACAGCCCGCTCTCTGCCAGGCACACGAAGAAGAAGTCAATAAGAATTGGCTTAGTGTTATCGCTACCTGCTACGGTATCCAGATCGGCGATTATGAGCTCTCTTACCTCAATAATCCTGCAACAGATAACGATAAGGTCATCAGCGAGGCTTTCAAAAACAATTCTGATGATTACAAGGCAATCGAAGCTGTCATGAAGCCTGAGACCGACGAAGAGAAGGCTCTCGTAGAGAATGCCATCAAGGGTCTCAAGATCAAGCACGCTGTAAAGCTCGCTGAAGATATGAAGTACGATGAGGCTCTCGCACTCCTCGAAGAAATCGGCGATTTCGAAGATGCTAAGGAAAAGTACACAGCAATTAAGGAAGAGTATCAGAATTACAAGGATTCTTATGCTGCAGCTGAGTCTTACTACAATAACGGCGAATACTATAAGGCTATGACAGCATGGCAGAAGATCTCTAAGTATCTTGATTCCGCTGAAAGAGCAAAGACATGCGAACAGAAGATGCCCGGCAACGGCTCCATGAAGAAGGGCAGCGGCAAGATCGGATTAAAGGTCTATGCTCCTTCCGGATACAACACCCTCATCAGGATCTATAACTCCAAGGGTGAAGTCGTAGGCCAGATCTTCATCGCAGCCGGCAAGAATGCCACAGTCAAGCTCAATGCCGGTACTTACACAATGAAGGTTGCTTACGGTACTAAGTGGTATGGTGAAAAGGATCTCTTCGGCGGCGCAGGTATCTACCTCCAGCTTAAGAACGGCACCAGCGACAACTTCACATTGAAGAAGAACTACAACTACACATTAAGACTCCAGTCCGGTACTTCGGGTAATGTCGGAGCAGACACTGTTTCCGGCGGTGCCGGCGGAATGTAACAGTTCTCCAAAACTAATTATCAGAGGCTGTCTCATATGAGGCAGCCTCTTTGTTATAATCGGTCATATATGCCGTAAGGAGAATACTAATGAACGGACCTGCCCCCATTAATGACAGAAGATTGAGATTCGATTCTTTTTCAGAGAATGACCTCTTTGCCAAAAAGCCCCGCCTCCCTGCCATGGGCTGGAACAGCTGGAACGCATTCGGCAGCGGCAACACAGAAGAACTCACAAAGGCAATGGTCCTTAAGATAAAGGAATTGGAGCTCGATAAGCTCGGCTATGAATATGTCGTATTAGACGACGGATGTTACCATCCCGCAAGAATTGACGGGCACCTTAAGGCAGATGAGATCAAGTTCCCTTCAGGCTTTAAGGCCATGGCTGATTTCGTTCACGGAAAAGGCCTTAAATACGGCATGTATAACGACATAGGAACCAGGCTCTGTTCAGGCGCGGAAGTCGGTATATACGGCTTCGAAAAGACCGACTGCGAAGACTACATCAACTGGTATATAGATTTCATCAAGGTCGATAACTGCTATTACATGTGGGACAATGCGACTTTCGCAGATCCGGAAAATGCGAAATATTCTTACGCACCAAACATAAAGAGCATTGAAGTTGACGGCGTCACTTACGATGCCATAAATGCGGTCATCACAGGCACCAGAGCCGAGATCAAGGACGGATACGTAACATCAGTCGGCACTTTCGACGGTACGGCTCCCGACCACTCGCCGGTGGGGCTCCGGTCGAGCGAGATCGTTTTCGAGATAGAATCAGACGAAGATAAGAATGCCGACATAAAGATCACATACGCTTCAGGCGCCATAGAAGGCACCGGACAGTGGCTGCAGGTCGCTGTCGGGGAAAATATCTGGTTCGACGCTCTCGTCGCTCCTACGCAAAGCACGGAGGCTTTTACGGTATCCCCTGCCATTCAGATCAGACTTACGAAGGGAACAAATAAGATCCGGATAATGAATCACAGAAGACAGGAAAACACTCTTCATTCATATGCGGAGATAAAGCGCGAACTCGAAAACGCAGGAGACCGCGATATCGTCTTCTCCATCTGCGAATGGGGCAAGACGCAGCCCCAGAACTGGGGACACAAAGTCGGCGACTCCTGGCGCATCTTAAATGACATTACTTTCCAGGTAGGCTCCGACGGCAATCACGGCACAGCCGCATGGGAAGGAGATTATACGACCTCGATCACTTCGCAGTACAACAAAGCGGTTATCATGGACGAGTTTGCAGGACCGGGCCGTGGCTGGAACGATCCTGACATGCTGGTCATCGGAATGGACGGTATCGATAACATTATGTGCCGCTCTCATATGGCTATGTGGTGCATGATGAACTCTCCCCTCATGCTCGGTCTGGACTTAAGAAGAGTCGCCAAAGGCGACGATATCTATAACATCATCGCTAACAAAGATCTGATCGCACTCGATCAGGATCCTCTGGGCGTGCAGGCAAAAAGGATATTCACGACATATAACTGCGGGAATCCTGACCTGGAATATATCCGCGACAACAACAGGATCGACATCCTCGCAAAGCCCCTCTCAGACGGCAGCATTGCGCTTGGTTTCTTTAACTTAAGTCAGGAAAAGAAAACTGATGATCCAGCTGTAAGCGTTGATCAGATCCTTAATGCGATCGGCAGTAAGGCTGCGCAAAAAGATCTTTTTGCAGGCGCGAAAGAATACAGGATAAAAGACCTCAATACAGGCCGGATAACCACATCTGATTCGCGCGTTTTCTCCGCAGGAATATTAGAGGCGTGCGATTGCAAAGTCATAAGGATCACACCTGTTTCATGACCACTGATGATTTCATAAAAGAGCTTTGCAGCAAAGCAGGAATCGATCACGCCGGCGTTTATACACGCGGGCGGAAAGAAGGCTGGCTGGAAGCTGAAGATGAGCTGTTCAGGGAAAAGCCCATAACCCGTAAAAACGCTGCCAGGATCTGTCATATGTATCTGTTCAAGGTCATGAGCGTCAGAGATCTGGATATCAAAGGAGCTGAGGATCTTAAGGACTTATACGACTGCAGGGCGTGCGCGAATCACATCGCCCAGGTATATTTGCGCGGCATAATGGACGCAAAGAACATCATGCGCGGCGGTGAGTTTTTGTGGTTCGATCTGAACGGTGAAGATGATGAAGAGACTAACAGGAACGTGATCAGCCGTATGTTACTTGTCCATGTTGGCGATCATGTGCATCAGGATATGAGCCGCTCTTGATATACCGCCTGAATAATCGGCTTTGTCCAAAGCATTATTTATCAGCATCGGATTATCTGTTCCGATTACATCTACATCGCAGCTGACAAGATACTGGACCGTATCGTCGAGATCGACTGTCCAGCAGAATACCTTGATCCCCTTATCATGCATGGCGCGCACGAGTTCGGGAGTTACATAAGATTCCTCGATAGTAATGTTGTCGGTATATTCGATATCGTCGAGATCACCGACTGCAATAACCATGCAGTAACCTTTTGTTATAGTCGGGTCGAGTTCCATGATGCGCTTAAGTCTTGAAGCGTCCTGGGCAATGACCATTACATTATCGTGCATGCCGGTCTCGTTTATGACCGCAAGAACGTTTTCTTCGAAATTCTTATCGTCAGGATGACCTTTGAGCTCAACCTGGACGTTCATGTCATTTTCTTTCGCGAGTTCCAAGGCTTCCCTTAATGTCGCGAGGCGCACATGTTCGTATTCGCCGGGCATCCAGCTTCCGAGTTCGATCTTAGACAGATCCTCATAAGTAATGTCATGGATCGCGATATTTCTGCCTGTAACTCTCTTGATCGTCGAATCGTGATTGCAGACTATGACGCCGTCTGAGGTCTGGTGAACGTCCAATTCGATCCACTTAAGATTCTCGCTCGCGGCAAGTTCGAAAGCAGGCATCGTATTCTCAGGCGCGTTTACGTTATCTCCTCTGTGTGCGCATACAAGCGGTCTGTCGACGCTCTCGAAAAGATAGGCATATCTGTATGTCATGAAGCCTATTATCAACAGCGAGAGCGCTGCGAGGGATACTACGAACGCTACCGTACGCTTCATAGAGTATTCCTTCAGCTTATGGACCTCGCCTGAAACCGTTTCTTTCTTGGACTTATCATCAAGGAACTTGTAGAACAGTACAGTCAGCGCCGCATTGTTGATCGCGGGAGAGAAAAAGCTCCTGAAGACCTGTCTGAACGCATAAGTATAGGTGCCCACAGCTTCTGACTTGGCCACGACATTTCCGGTCCTTCTCATGAATGACATCAGTTCCTCGCCGTTAACTACGAGTATCGAAGAAACTGAATTGATGGCAAAATTCAGGATCAAAGTCAGAAGGAACATGTGAAGCAGTACTTCAATAAGATGACCCTTGCAGAGTTTCCTTGATTTCGAGCAGCTCTTAAAGAATGAGTCCTTCTGCAGTACAAATCCGTTGATCGAGAAAATATAGACAGTAAGGAAGAGTATCAGTACCCAGTACAAGACGATATAAAGTATATTCAGCCACTTCGTATAGTCTATCGTCTGGTTGACGAATCCGGGCAGGATGAGCTTAAACGTGGAACCGGAGAGCGGCAGGAGCTTTGTCAGCGGGAACAATACGAGGATAAATACCATTATCGGCCAGTTTCTCGGATTAAGCGCCTTCCAGCATGCGCGGAAGCCTGCCACGAACATGCAGGTGAGGTTGGTCTCACGGCCTGCCTGGGCTACCGAGAATGTATGAAGCAGTCCTGCTATCTCGAACAAAGACATGAGCGTAACGATCACCGCGAAGATCAGCATCATTACTAACGAAAACGGGTTAAAGAGAACACGCGTCAGATTAACAGGCGCGATATAAGTCACTCCGCTGACCCACATCATCGCCTTGACTAACAGTTTTTTCAAAAGCGATGTTGCAGATGCGTTAATTATCGAACAGAAGAGGATAAAGAGCGCAGTCTCAACATAGTCCTGTGTAAACAAGAGCAGGACACGCTTAAAGAAATGTCCGAAGCTCTGAAAATACTCCGCGACATACTTTTTCACCAACAGAAAAATCTTATCGATCTTTTCCACCCTTATCTGCCCTTTTCCAAAAGATTTATAACAAAAATATACGCCTTTTCTCCGATAAATAAAATAAGATTGAGTTCCAAACAGTGAACGCTTTGATATAATTTCAGGGACTTAAAGCAAAGGACCTAAAGTAAACATGAATCAGAACAGGATAACCGCAACGCTTCTCTGCGCATCCATAATCTTTGGCATTACAGGATGCGGAAAGCCTGCAGCAGATACAACGCCGTCCCTGACTTCCGTGATCACGGAGTCGACTAATGTGGCGCTGACTGACAACATGTGCGGCGGTTATCTGGATGGTTTTAATACTTTCGAAGTTACTTCAGACAGCCTCACTGACGGCGTCTGGGATGACATTACATCCAATACGCATATCGGAGAGAACTTATCTCCTCAGTTATCCTGGGAGCCCGTTGAAGGCGCCTCCGAATATGCTGTCTATATGTTCGACACCAACACCAACGGCTATCTTCACTGGAAATCAGGCGGGATCACCGTGACCTCCCTGCCCGAAGGCTGGGCACCGCCACTGGAATATAACGGACCTCATATCGGCCACGGATATACGCACAATTTCGACATCTACGTTATAGCGCTCAAAGCACCTGTCTCAAAGCTCAAGGGTACGGTAAACGGCCAGAACAAAAAGCTCGGCGAATTCATAAAAGAACTCGACACCGATAAAGACGGCAATACCGGCAATATAATTTCTTACGGGAAGATCTCGGGCAGATTTACGGATGCTAGATTCAGGGACGGAAAGACTCCTGAATCCACACCGTGCATGTGACCTCAGACTATATTCCTGATTCCCTCGCAGATCCTTCTTGCAACAAGCGGATTATTCATCGTGTATAGATGGATGCCGCTGATGTCGCTTACGAGAAGGTCGATTATCTGACTTAAGCAGTAAGATATGCCCGCGTCGAAAAGCGCGTCCTTGTTGTCTTCGTAACGTGAGATTATCTTCTGGAATCTCGTCGGGAAGGATGCATGGCACAGGGAGACCATCCTCTTGATCTGGGCGGCATTGATAACAGGCATAACGCCGGGAATCACAGGAACATCGATATCTGCGATCTTACACTCCTCATGGAACCTGTAGAAGATCTCATTATCGAAGAACAGCTGCGAGAGCAGCACTTCCGCGCCGGCATCGACCTTTTTCTTAAGGCTCTTTATTTCTGTTATCACACTTGAAGATTCGGGATGGCATTCGGGATAGCATGCTCCCAGGAAGCAGAAATCGTCGGTATTTTTCAGATAGGAAATAAGATCGGACGAGTGCCTGAAATCATTCTTGGCCGGAATATTAGGGTTCGGGTCACCCCTCAGGGCAAGTATATTCTCGATGCCTTCGCCCTTAAGTACTCTGGCAAACTCGTCGATCTCATCCCTGTCATAATGCAGGCATGTTAAGTGAACCACAGGTTCGATCTTGTAGTCGTACTTGATCTTCTTTGCAAGCTCGATCGTACGGTTGCAGTTGGAAGATCCGCCGGCACCGAAAGTAACGCTGATGAAGTCAGGCTTAAGCTCTGCCAATACTTCGAGTGTCTCGTCGATATTGTCGAGTTCAGCGTCCTTTTTCGGAGGAAAGATCTCAAAAGAGAGACTTCTTTTCTTCTTGTAAACCTGTGATACTTTCATGATTTATCCTCTGATCTGCTTTGCAGCGGCAACGAGGTTTCTAAGACTCTTAACAGTCTCCTCATTTCCTCTTGTCTTAAGGCCGCAGTCGGGATTTACCCAAAGCTTGTTATCTTCGATCTTTGCTCTCATCTTTGTGAGCGCATTTACGATCTCCTCAACAGAAGGTACTCTGGGGCTGTGAATGTCGTAAACGCCGGGGCCTACTTCTGTCTTGAAGTTGTTTTCCTTCAGCGAATCAAGGATCTGGAGATCTGATCTTGATGCCTCGAAAGTAATGACATCAGCATCCATTGCATCGATCGCGGGAATGATGTCAGTGAACTCGCTGTAGCACATATGAGTATGGATCTGTGTTTCAGGCTTAACCTTGCTGTGAACGAGTCTGAATGCAGGGATAGCAAAATCAAGATATTCGCTGTACCAGTCAGACTTTCTCAACGGGAGCTTTTCACGAAGTGCTGCTTCGTCGATCTGGATGATATTGATTCCGTTAGCTTCGAGATCCAATACCTCGTCTCTTATGGCAAGAGCAATCTGGAGGATACTCTCCTTGATGGAGATGTCTTCTCTCGGGAATGACCAGTTAAGGATCGTAACAGGTCCTGTGAGCATGCCCTTAACAGGCTTATTTGTGCATGACTTAGCGAACTTGGACCACTCTACTGTGATGGGTCCCTTTCTTGAAACGTCGCCCCAGATGATCGGCGGCTTTACGTTTCTTGTACCATAGGACTGTACCCATGCCTTTTCAGTAAATACATAACCGTTTAAGTTCTCACCGAAATATTCGACCATGTCGTTTCTCTCGAACTCGCCGTGAACCAGAACATCAAGTCCGATCTCTTCCTGGAGCTTAATGCACTCTGCGATCTTCTGCTTGTTGAACTCGACATACTCTTCTCTGGACTTTAAGCCCTTCTTGAATTCCTGTCTGTTCTTTCTGACATCAGATGTCTGAGGGAAAGAACCGATAGTAGTTGTCGGGAACAAAGGCAGATTTAAGATCTCCTTCTGGATCTTGTCGCGCTCTTCAAAAACAGGAAGTCTTACATAGTCAGCATCTGTGATCGCTGCGACCTTAGCCTGAACTTCCTTGTCCTCGCTGTCTACCCTGCCTTCGAAAAGGGCCTGGTTCTTCTTGTAAATGTCATCGTTCCCGAAGTCTGTGCCGTAGAGCTTAGCGATCTCGTTAAGTTCGTCAAGCTTTTCTTCAGCAAATGCGAAATGCTTCTTATAATCTTCTGAGAGCTTTGTCTCATTAGCGAGCGTGTAAGGTACATGCAGGAGTGAGCAGGACGTTCCGAGAACGACATTTGCAACGCCAAGTTCATTAAGGACTGATAATGTCTTCTTGTAATCGTTCTTCCAGATATTCTTACCGTTTACAAGGCCTGCAACGAGGATCTTGTCAGCGGGGAAACCATTTGCCTTAACGAGCTCTAATGTCTTTCTGCCTTCGACAAAATCAAGACCGATAAGATCAAAATCAAGTGAGATCACTTCGTTATAGACATCTCTGATGTCGCCGAAATAAGTCTGGAGCAATATCTTCGCACCGTTCTTGTTTGCGAGGATAAGAGAGTAGATCTCTTTGAATAGATCGATGTCATCGCTATCGAGATCTCTTACGAGATAGGGCTCGTCGAATTCGATCGTCTTCGCGCCTGAAGAAGCGAGAAGCGATACGAGCTTGATGTATTCGGCTGTGAGAACAGAATAAACGTCAGCGATCTTCTTGGAACCCGTGAACTTTGCGAGCTTTAAGAAAGTGAAAGGTCCTACAATAGCAACCTTTGTATCAACGCCTAATTCCTTTGCTTCAATGAATTCGTCCAGGGGCTTTGATCCTGTAAGAGCGATCTTTGTATCGTCGTCGATCTCAGGTACGAGATAGTGGTAATTTGTGTTGAACCACTTCTTCATTGCAAGAGCCTTAACGTTGCCCTTATCGCCCTGATAACCTCTTGCGAGAGCGAAGTATGTCTCGAGCTCAGAAAGGCCCAGATCCTTATATCTCTGCGGGATCACGTTAAACAGGAATGCTGTATCAAGAACGTTATCGTAGAATGAAAAATCGTTGCTGGAGATATATGTGATACCAGCTTCTTTCTGCTTAAGAAGGTCTTCTCTTCTGATAGTCTTTGCAACTTCAAGAAGTCCTGCTTCATCAAGTTCGCCGTTAAAGAACTTCTCTGATGCGAACTTTAATTCCCTGTCCTTACCGATTCTCGGATAACCGATTACTGATGTGTTCATTTGTATTTCCTCCATATTCGCGGCTGATTTATTGCTTGCGAGTATAAGCCCACCGGTTCAATAGGTAAAATACATATAATTGCCGTTTGTCTATAGATAAAATCTATTGTTGATGTTAAAATCGAGAAAATACCTATTCTCGAGAAAGGGGCATACAATGACACTCAAACAGCTTCAATACATAGTTACCGTTGCAGAAGAAGGCAATATCACCAATGCCGCAAAAAAGCTCTTTATCGCCCAGCCGAGCCTCACTTCAGCGATCCACGAACTCGAGAACGAATATAACATCACGATCTTTACGAGATCGAACAAAGGCATAAAGCTCACGCCCGAAGGCGAAGAATTCTTAGGCTATGCCAGACAGGTATTAGATCAGACAGAACTTATCGAAGAGCGCTATGCCGGAAAAGAATCCGGCAAGCTCAAGTTTTTCGTATCCTCACAGCACTACTCATTTGCTGTCGAAGCCTTCGTGGAACTCCTTAAAGAGAGCGGAGCAGACAAATATGAATTCCATATGCGCGAGACTCAGACATTCAACATCATTGACGATGTCGCGCATTTAAGATCCGAGATAGGAATCCTTTATCTTAATAAGTTCAATGAAGAAGTTATCAGAAAAACTTTGAAAGATAACAACCTATCCTTCACTCCTCTTTTCAGGGCTGAGCCGCATGTATTCATCGGCAAGAATTCACCGCTGGCTAAGAAGAAATATCTCACACTCGAAGACTTAAAGCCTTATCCGAGGCTTTCTTACGAGCAGGGCAGCCACAACTCTTTCTATTTCTCGGAAGAGATATTAAGCACTGTTGACTGCGACAAGGAATTAGTCGTGCTTGACCGCGCGACGCTGTTTAACATGCTGATCGGTCTTAACGGTTATACGATATGCAGCGGTGTCATCAACGAGGAATTAAACGGTCCGAACATCATCGCAAAGAAGCTTAAGGTCGACGATTATATGGAGATTGGATATATCCTTCCCATGTCCATAAGGCCGTCCCACATGACGCTGTATTATATAGATATCTTGAAAAGTCTTACCGCTTAATCCTGCGGAAGAAAATTGTTGAATTCACTCCTGATGAAGACAGCAACATACTGGTATCTTCTCTCGTTCCCGGTGTCGATCTCGTAATCACTCTCATAGAGATCAAGTTTAAAATCAGGGCCGTATACTACATGCGGATATCTGTCGAGACTCCCGCCCAAAAGCAATATATCATAGTTATAAACTTTACCCAGTCTCTCATCCTCGCTGATAGCTGCCCAGTGCTTATGGAGCTTATCGTAAACATCCTGTTCGAGACCTAATTCATCGGCTGTTTTGCTTGCCATATCTTCGCGTTTGATAACGCGTCTCGTTCTTTCTTTCGAAGCATTATCAGCATAGAGACAAAGAGTATTTTCGTGAAAAGTATCAGGAACGGCAGCCCTCTCGATCGTGTCGTAATTCGAATAATTTGTACCATAGTAATTGGCATCGATCAGAACGAAATCTTTGTTCTTTATATCACCGTTTCTAATACAATCGATGATGTGTTCATCTGTCGTATCATCGTTGCGCATAACATTGAACTGAATATCGATTGTATTAACCTGATCACGCACAGGCAGTTTATGTATTACCCTGTCAAAATGATCGAAATGCCTCTTCCCGTATTCTTTGTCATATACATCATATCCGCCGTATTCACTTAGCAATACAACATAGTCAGGGCCGATATAGCAGCCTTCCTGGTTGAAAAGATACATATTGCCGTTTGCGGATTGTGCAAAACCCTTATCGAAAAGCGCCTTGTTGATAGGAACCTCATTCCAGTCATAAACGGCTAGGAAATATGCTACATAAGTTCCGCCCATGCCGCCTGTCTTGAATTGGATATCATATGTGATCGTATATGCTTTGCCGGATTCAACTTTGCACAGTCCGTCAGGATCATAGAAATTATACTTTTCTTCATTCATCGGATATAAAAGCGTTCTGCCTGATCTGCTTGTAAACGCGATGAATGTCTCAGTCTGATTTCTTTCCGTGTGGTACACAAAACCATCATTACCGTTGTCACTGTAATCCAGATAAGGTTTATTGCTTCTCCTGTACTTACATGAAGCAACAGACAATAAGACTGAAAGGATCAGAATTGCAGATAATAACTTTTTAAACATAGCTCATTCCCCATATTGAACTGCGGCCACGGTAATCCTTACCGATTAAAGATTAGCACGCGAAAACGTTCGTCAACAGGGGACAAACTCTGCAAGATATACCGCCAAATTATGCTTATTGCTCACTTGTTCGACAAGCGGTGGTAGTTACCTTCTTTTATATGCCTTCCGTCATTGGCAAGTTCCATACAGGGAAGGGTGCACATTCCTTTTTTCCTGTCCATACGAAGAATCGTAATGCCCGTAAATTCCATATGAAGCAATGCGCAGACATAAGGAAAAGGCAGATTCATGATGTGTGCAATAGCCGCACTCGAAGAGCCGCCGTGACAGAAAAAAGCTATCGTATGGTGACGGTCTTCTTCGATAACGTGATCGTAGTATAAACCGTTTCTTTTATAACCCAGATCAGAGAGCCATTCGTCAATACCCTTTTCGACCTGGTCTACACATTGAACGACACTGTTATTCGCAAAGTACTGATTAGAACGCCAGTCCGGATCATTAAGATCCATTCCCCTTCTTGCCATCTCATCTGCAATATCCCACGGATGTCCGCCCGCAAAAAGTTCCTCACCGTTTATGCTTCCCCATCTGATCTCCCTGATAAAATCAGCCGTCTTTACAGGAAGTCCGAGAAGGTCAGAAGTGAACTTTGCAGTATTTACCGCTCTTCCCTGTGTAGAAGACCATATCTCTTCTATGCCTTCATCCTGTAGCCTTTGGGCGACCAGTTGTGCCTGCTTAAAGCCTGTCTCTGTCAGGGTGTCATTCTCATAATCAGGTTCGCCGTGGCGAATAAATAATATTCTCATTTTTCCATGCTTTCTTGGTTTTCTTTTATAACTGATGATATCAGTCTGACAGCCTCATTGACACCATTTTCTGAAGCAATCTTAGAAGATATCTCTTCGGCATTTCTCTTCAGTACGGCATAGTTACTGTTGAGTTCTTCTATCGCTGCAATTACTGCCTGCTCCGAAAGATCCTTTGCCTTGATGTGTTTTGTCGCAACTTCCTTCTTTTCTAACTGCATCGCAAAACTTAACTGGTCAAGAACGTGCGGCACCGGAATAGAAGGCACACCATAGATCATCGTCGCTGCAGTTGTACCGAAACCGCAGTGATGTATAACGCACTTTGCATGCCTGAAAAGCCAGCTGTGAGGAATGCTTCCGACGGCTATCATGGAATCGGGCAGCTCATAATTTTCGAGTGTTTTCTGGAAGCCCTGGATAACCGCCCTCTGCCCTGTTTTCTTAAACGCATTAACGAACATATCGAGTCTGGCTCTGTCTGCTTTTGCTTCGAAAGACATGGCGCCAAGCGCTAAAACGATCGGCTTCTCGCCGCTCTCGATAAAAGTCTTCAGCTTCTCATTCGGCGCGTATTCTTCTTCCTCATCGTACCAGTAACCGCAAATCACATTCTTTGCTTCCCAGTACGGATTCCTGTCGACCACGAATTTACTCATGGGAATGAGATTGAGCTTGTCAGACATCTCTTCATCGGCTGATTTCACAGGCTTTAAGCCATATATCTTACGGATCTTGTTAGTCGGCTTTGCGGCCTGCTTGGCAATGAATCCTCCGATCAGTTTTTCAGAGAATTTCTGCTTTCTGAGCTTCTCTCCGATCATCTCAGTCTGAAGCGTAACGTTTACTTTGGGGATTCCCAAAACTCCTGCTTCAACCGCGCCCATCTGGCTGTGGGTAACGATTATTAAGTCCTTGCCTTTGCAGATCTCATATACTTCTTTGGATGAGCCTTCGATTATCTTCATGATGAAGTTCATAGTCTTAAGCAGGCTCATGACAGCATTTGCAGATTTGCCGCGGATGATGCTGGTTTCTTCCTCGATATCTATGTCAGGTCCTACAGGCTCGAAATGAACGCCGAAGCTTTCCACGAGCCCTCTCCAGCACGGATGAGTTCCCAAGGTTACATCGTAACCTGCCTTCATCAAACCTTTCGAAAGGTATATGTATGGCTGGACATCGCCTCTGGTGCCCATTGTAAACATTGCGATCTTCTTCATGCCATGAACCTTCTCTTCATGAAGTCATGAACTTCCTTCTGATAAGCCTTCTTACGCTTCTCGGTAAGCTCGCCGTTAAGAAGATATTTGAATGTCAGCATCGTCATGTATGAATGGGTTTCTTTTACGATCCATTCGACATCTTTTTCAGGGAATACTCCGACTGTAGCAAGCCTTTTGAAAACATTCATCTGTATCTCATAAGGGTCTGTAAACAATGTCTTCTCATAGAGTGCTCTTATCTCTTCGTTATGGAACTGCTCGATCATCATGAGTCTTAACATCAGATTGCAGAACGGATCGAAAAGATAACTGTCGATCATATAAGAATCCACCATCTGGAGACTGATATCATCGCCCTTTTTACCCTTCTTTTGCGGTGGCATTGCAGTGATCTCATCGACATGCGAAAGAAGCCCGTCTATGTGAGATCTGAACCTCTCAATAAGAGAATCCAGAATATCATTTTTATTCTTGAAGTGATAATAAAGAGTGCTCTCCTTAATGCCTACTTCTCCGCATATATCTCTTATGGAAACAGCTTCATATCCTCTTTCCGAGAACATGTGGAGCGCAACATCCATGATCTTATCTCTGGTATTCATAGCAAGGCCTCTCTAACGATTGTTAGAGAGATTTTATCTAACGACTGTTAGATTGTCAAGAAGACGTTTATCTCAAAATCACATTCCTGCTGTAACGGTCGTAAGAGAGGTAAAGCTTGTCTATTCCGGACTGAGTTGCAATACTCTCAAAATCAGATATACTGACGTCCCCGCCGCGGGCGCAGATCATATCATTTGTCTCATTAAGATGCGTCACGAACAATGATGTCTTAACATCATACGGACAGTTTTCACGGCTGTCATTAACTGCACGGGATACAGGTTCAGATGCTGAACCGAACCTCCCGAAACGCATGCTGCCCTGCCATGGATTCGGCTTATTAGTCTCATCAACAAAAACAAGGGCGCTGTCTTCTTCAAAAGGTCCGGCACCATGACGTGTAAGATAGGATCTCGTTACGTATACCGCTTCATCAAGCTTCAGACCATGTGATCCCAAAAGCATAACCGGATTGGTTATATTCGTCCTGCTGCATGTCGTGTGAGGCCACAGATCATCTCTTGCGGTATCCAGGAGCAGTCCCTGTCCGCCCTCGAAAACAACATTGTCGTAGGACAGGAAAAAGCCCAATTCATCATCAACGAGAGTTACATTCTTTTCGAGCGCCGACTTAAGGATAGAAGCATATTTTTCAGTATCAAGATCAAGCGTGTCACTTATGCCGAATTTGGAGATCTTAAGTGCGACATATTCATTCTCGATCTGCTTAAGTCTCGCAGCCAGTCCGGTTATGGAAAGGGATGCAATATCACGAAGCGAGAGGCGGTAATCCGTAAGAGATCTTTTCGTAGCTTCCCAGATACCCATGCCGCACGAACCGTGCTTGTCCGCGCCTCTTGATTCTTCCCTCTTCTGGTTCAGATAAACATCGTAGAGCAGTGTTATAGAGCAGTCGGGAGAAGCATAAATACTGACAGGATTCGAAGACACTTCGGAGAATTCATTTATCTCTTCTTCGAGCTTATATAGATCAGGCAGAAATGCTGATGCCCAATAAGTGTCGGCACCATTAAAGGATCCGGACGATAGCTCGTGGAAAACGAATCTCTTATCTTCCCTGTCAACAGTGTGGGCGGCCTGCGCGCCGCCGTTATGCCTTACAACAAGATTATGACCTGACAGTGTCAGATAATCGACTGCCAGGCCTTTTCCTTCGTCTCCGTAATTGTTTCCGATTACAGCGTAATACATCTGACGGGTATCAGAAGATAAGTTCGCTCATCATGGAATCAAGATTCTTCTCAACTTTCAGGTCGAGATCGCCCAGGATATCGCTGCGCTTTAATCCCTTAACCTTGCAGATAACGCTGATGATAAGTTCAGGAAGCAGTGATACGTCGGTCTTTGCGAGATTGATCGTTCTGCCGTTGATAACCGTTCTTCTGTTGTGAGAAGCGATGTTGATATGGAAGAGTTCATAAGTGTTCAGCGTCTCATCTGCAACCTGCTCGGCTGTCATGTCACACTGTACGTCATCACCGAAGATGTTCTTGATATCTGAAGCCTTCAGATCGTCGTGATTGGAAGCATCACCGATCGTGAAAGCAAAGCCCTTCTTGCCTCTCTTCTTCATGCTGTCCGTATCTGTATGGTGTGCTAAGAAATACCAGAACAGAGCGTAATCTTCAGGAATATCTCCGCCCTTACCTTCGAGCCAGAGCTCCAAGAGCTGTTCTGCGATACGGATATCGGATTCAAACTGTGTGACCTGCAAAGGAGCACTGTCACTGACGTCACCTATTGCCGCGAACATAAGCTGGGGATCCGGAATGACATTGGATGCATAGAGCTTCTTCATGAGTTCGTTAAGTGAATTCTTGACGATCTCTTCGGAAAGATATCCCATGGAACCGGTTACATCGACACCTATTGCGATAGGCGTGGAATTCGGATGTTCATCGTTATCTCTTGCTTCTCTCATACCGATAAACTTCGGATTGAACTTATCGAGCATTTTCTTGTTCTTAAAGAGATTGTCAGCTCTGGCATCAGAAGTAATGCTCTTTGAAGTCTTAAGTCTTTCCCAGTCTCTTGCAGTGTAGCTTCCGCGTCCCATAGTGTTACTCCTTTATCATGTATTGAATTGATGGAAATTGTGTCCGTTAAATCCCTTCATGATGACTTCATCCCAATTGCTGAAATCATCATAAGCCGTCTCTGCGGGCTCGCCGTCCAAAAACTTCATGCAGAGCTCTGGCGCCGTGGAAGTATCCATAATATCCTTGGCGATGAGCCTCATGTCCTTAAGATAATTTCTTCTGGAAGTCCTCTCCACGCCGTCCCAGCCGTCGAGGATAAAGAGTTCATGAGTCTTGGGATTGATATAGAGGTCTTCTGCCTTCAAGGCCCTGAAATCCATGTCATTGAATTCAAGAAGGCAGCCTAAGTTCTCGAGTCTCGAGATTATCCATGCGACAGTAGTTGCCTTCAGGTTCTCGAAAAGGAACAGCGGATAGATATTATCCGTCTTAGAAACGATCATTAACGCTCTGCCGTCTTCGAGTTCGGACTTATAAACGATATTAGGCAGGAATCTGCTCAGATCCTTTATGTCCGCAGACGGATACTCGATCCTGGAGAGATTGTAAGTAAAGTTCGCGAGGCTTTCCGCTTTATTGAAGATAACAGCGAGCTTTTCAGTTCCAATATAGATTTCCTTGTCGTCCAGGATAACCGAGTAGTAGGAATCGAAAGTAACAGTAAGTCCCCTGTTCGTTGTGAAATTAGCCTTAGAACCGTTATTCCAGAGACGGAGGACATCGCCCTTGTCAGATACTTCATCGTTGATGAAACGGTCTGTCATGAGCATGTTGTCGCGGGTATTCTTATATGCCTTAAAGTCCTTGTCGGACAGATAAACATTCGATCCGCAGAACCTGCATACCATCTCGCCTCTGGAGCTGATCCTGTATTCAGCACCACAGTTGTCGCATCTTACATTAAGCAGTTTGCTGTCCATCTCATTGCCCTATCCCTTTGCTTAAGATCTCACTTATTTGATTATAACATTGCTTAATAAAGCGGGAGTTAAAACGTCCGAAATATTATTCTTCAGGCGAGGATTCGTTCCTGGCTTCCAGTTCCCTGATAAGCTTTGCCTTGGCCATCAGTTCCCTGTTAAGGTTCATGTTATAGCGCTCGATATCCTCGACACGCTCCTGATGCTCTGTATCATCTGTGATCTCCAGGAGATATCCGCGCTTCTCATTTCCGTCGTAGAGATCGCCTACGTGGACAAGATAGATGAACTTATCCTTGTGGAATGTATGGTCTAAAGACATCTTTTCCGTCGCATACTGCTCGATCCACTTATCGAAAGATTCACGGAGGGTATCGTCAGTGATGATGTGGTCTGCCGGTGTTTTCGCGAGCTCCGGGAGAAATCTCTTGGCGACATCAGAAGAACTTAAGTACCTCTTATTAAAATCCAGTGCGATATAGCCGACCTTGCCCTCATTCTGGATAGAGCTGATAACGAGGTCGTCAACGCGGTACAGACCGATGTGATTCATGATAAGAAGGAAGCCTACCTCATCGACCAGATCTGCCAAAGCCATCCATTCGATCTCCTTCATGACCATGCGGCCGATGAAATAACAGAAGATCGAAAATATCTGCATGAACGCAGCGATGGCAAGGTCTCTTTTGGAGATATTCGGCTTTTTAAACCAGCCGTAAGCCAGCACGACCAAAGTGGCAATAAGGAAAAGTCCGATCATCAGATAGAAGAGCGAATGAAGAGGCCCGTATTCTTTGACAAGGACCGTAATCCCATACCTGCTCTCGATTTCCAGATTCTTATAGAAGATAGGAGAATACCCCGCCGTAAACGAGAGGGCATAGACAGAAGATGCAATGAGTATCAGGATGAAGTTGATCCACTTGGGAACTTTTATCTGGCAGACAGAGAGAACAATCATCATTCCCACAAGAGGGAAAAAGCATCCGCCGACATATATGCCCTTGTTGATTATAAGAGCCTCCCTGACATCCTTTGACAATGCCAGGAGAACATAACAGACGTGTGAAAACAATGCCAGGATATATACCAGCGCATAAAGCACAGGATAATAACTGCGCTTGTTCCAGAAGAAAAGCACGCAGCAGATTAAAGACAGCACGCATATAACCACGTAAAAACTCAGGACCATTGTGCGTTAACCCCCTGACAAACTCTAAAGACACCTACAAAAAAATCAGTAATTGGTAACAACAGTCGGATTTCTGCGATTTCGCAAATTATAACATAATAAAAGGGGGCATCTGATTTGATAATTTTCGTCAATTTACAGAGATTAGATACCTGTTACAGATCAAAAATACTAATCTGCTTATCGGGCAGATCGTTAAGATACCTGAAGCACTCGTCCGGATTACACATGATATTGTTCTCTTTGCAGATACGGGTAAAGATCTTCATGAGCTTGGACGAGTCCGGAGAAGGCACCTCGTAAGAATTACCGTAATTGTAAATATATTTGTCCTTAAGACCAGGGAAATGCTTATCGAGTGCCTGATAGAAGTATTCCCTGTCGCCGTCTCTTAAGGTCACGCCCATACCGAAATTGATAATGCCCTTAACTCCGGTACGTACACACTCATTAAGAATGTTCGTGATGTTCTCTTCCGTGTCGTTAATGAACGGCAGGACCGGAGTAAGCCAGACGATTGTGGGAATACCCCTCTTCTGCATCTCTTCCAATACTTCGATGCGTCTTTTGGTATTGCAGACATTTGGTTCTAAGATACTGCAGAGATCATCGTCATAAGTTGTAAGCGTGATCTGCACAACACATTTCGCATCTTTGTTTATGGCATCCAGAAGGTCAATATCTTCAAGTATCCTGTCAGACTTGGTCTGAATAGCAAGACCAAAACCGTATTTGTGTATTACCTCCAGGCACTTTCTGGTCAACCGCAGATCAGTCTCGCAATGCATATAAGGATCAGACATGGAACCTGTGCCGATCATGCATCTGGTACGCTTGGACTTAAGCGCCTGCTCTAAAAGCTCAGGAGCGTTTTTCTTAACTTCAATATCCTCAAACTTATGGTCGAACTGATAGCAAAGGCTTCTGCTGTCACAATAGATACAGCCGTGCGTACAGCCACGGTAAATATTCATGCCATGGTATCCGTTCTTGTTGTGGAGAATCCCCTTTGCCTCGACAAAATGCATTTGGGTTAATCCTTCTTTTCCCTCTCGCGGATAATCTTGCTGACCATTACGGAATCAGCAAAATCTTCATCAGTTATACCAAGTGATCTCATATCTGAAACTACGGCATCATTATATAAGCTGAGAACTTCAGGCGCACATTCATTGAAGATGACATATGTGCGTGCGTAATCGAAAACCGCAGGTGCGATCCTCGCATTTATCCAGTCGATTATCTTTGGTTCCGAACCGTCATATGGCATCATGACATTCAAAAAGTGCATATCAAGATGGCAGATGCAGCTGTCCATTTTGTCAGACAGTCTTTCAATTACAGGAAAGATCTTCTGCTTGTTTTCTTCACTTATTCCAAACCCTGCCGTATCAATAAGCCGAGGCATCTTTACACCGTCAAGTTTCGCACTATGGACTTTGCGGAACATATCTGCAAGAATATCGAATCCGCCCACAAAGCCTTCCAGAACTTGCTTCTCGAGAGGTTCTCCTTCAATGAGGTCCATCTTTACAATGTAAGGATTGCCTGTATCGTAATACCTGACATCACAAAGACCGGTCTTATTTACAGCTGCCTGCTGGTCCATCTCGAACCTGATCCAGTCGGGATTATATGTCGGTCTGTACACTTTATATGCATAGCCGTGATAACTGTAGACATCAGCCTGCGCACCATGTCCTATTACGATCTCTGTACCATCAAAAAAATTATTATCAGTGTTCATATTCTTTAAGCGCTAAATATTCACGTCTGTAAAGGCCGTAATCTTCGATCGCAGTTTCGTGAAAGCGTTCATACTTACTGAACATTTCTACTGCTTCATCAAGCGGCACCCAGACAGCCTTATAGCCTGCCTCCTTCTCGCCTTCCGTGAGATTTTGTTTGCCTGTATCTTCGATAAAATCACATACAAAATAGTGATTAATATGTCTCCAATCCAGGAAGAGTTCTTCTACCTCCAGATACTCTTCTGTTGCCCTGACCTTAATTCCGGTCTCTTCCAGAAGTTCTCTCTCGCAGCATTCGGCGTAATTCTCGCCTTCCTCGACACCGCCGCCCGGAATCATGTACTTGTTGTACTTGGTCTCATAACTCAAAAGAACCTTTCCGTCCTTTACTACGATTCCCCTGCATGCATGTCTTAGTCTTTTTACATAACCCAGATAGTCATCATTGATCAGTTGTAAGTTTTTCATATTATCCCCCTAAACTTAAAACAACTTCGAAATCTCCGAAGGTTCGGAGAGTATATACTCAGCGCCTGCTGTTTGCAACTCCTCTTTTGATCCGTATCCCCATAAGACACCCGCGCTCATTAATCCATTGGCCTTCGCGCCATCAATATCGTGATAACGGTCGCCGACCATCAGTATCTCAGACTTATCCTCTGCGCCCATCTCTTCGAGCAGATGAGATATAACATCTTCCTTCTTGCTGATCCTGCCGTCCATCGTGGCAGCACCAAAGAAATCGAAATACTTATAAAGATCAAAATGCTTAAGGATCTTAATTGAGAACTCATAAGGCTTCGAAGTAGCAAGAGCAATCTTAACCTGCCTTTCCTTCAGGTCTTCGAGCATTGCCGGAATGCCGTCGTAGACGCTGTTCTCGAACAAACCCGTAACGCTGAAATACTCTCTGTAGTACTTGATCGCCTGGGCAGCCTGTTCGTCCGAAAAGCCGTAGAATGTCTTGAACGAATAATCCAGCGGAGGACCAATGAACGGATAAAGTTCAGACCTGTCTGATACATGAATATCGTACTTTTCAAGCGCACGCATAACGGAATTGGTAATTCCGATCGCAGGATCCGTAAGCGTTCCGTCCAGATCAAATAAACAATACTTAAAACTCATAAGATCATCCTATCGTGCAAAGCTTTCCTCTGAGAATGTATCCGATCTTCTCATAGCATTTATTGGAAGCGACATAATCAGCATCCGTATAAAGCATTGGAAGGTAACCGGAATCCTGCACTATCTTTGTTACCTGATATACAAGATGCTCAGCGTAGTGTTTCCTTCTGTGTTCCTTAAGCGTATAGACGAGACCAATCGAAGCCATCTCCTGGACAGGATGCCAGTTGCAGCTTGCAACGATCTTACCTTCGCCGTTTTTCCAGGTATAAAGCGATCCGGTCTTTATTCCGTCCTCCACATACTGCTTGTACTGCTCCCTGCTCTCCTGATCGATATTAAGCTCTGTATGGAACATATCGAAAAATTCGACCATCACATCAGAATCTTCATCCGTACACTGGTGCAGTTCGCCGTCTATAACAGATGTCGGGGCAATAGGATCAGGACAATCGTATGCAAAAAGATTGGTCGTGATCTTAAGGTCTAATCCGTCTACCTTAGCTCTCTTAATGAAGTATCCGGCAAGCTCATACTTAATGTTGAAATGATGCTCGCCATCCATGAATGAATTCTCTTTGGCAGTCTGGTATGCACGCTCCATATCTTCCTCAGAAGCGTCATCAGGCGTCCAGATCCATATGGGATAAGGTTGTCCCGAAAAGCAGATAATGAGCTTCTCGTGATCAGTTAAAAGAAGCTCCAACTCGCCTCTTATTATCCTCGACATAACCGAGAACGTATACTTGTCCCGTTCTAAAAGTTTGAAATCTCTCTCGTCTGCAAATGTATCCATAAAAACACCTCATGCATTCCACTTATAAAGTCCTGCATAGATTCCGTTCTTTGCCATGAGTTCCTCATGCGTGCCGCTCTCTTCGATTCCGTTCTCGGTAAGTACAAGAATGCGTTCAGCATTTCTTACCGTAGATAAGCGGTGTGCGATAACGATCGTAGTTCTGTTTTTCGCGAGCTTTTCCAAAGACTCTTTTACGATATTCTCGCTCTCGTTATCAAGCGCGCTCGTTGCCTCATCGAAGATAAGGATCGGCGGGTTCTTCAAAAATACTCTCGCAATTGAAAGTCTCTGTTTCTGGCCGCCTGAGAGCTTAATGCCGCGCTGGCCGATATCAGTATCGTAACCGTTCGGGAGCTCCATTATGAAGTCATGGGCATTAGCAAGCTTTGCTGCTTCTATAATCTCTTCTTTGGTAGCGCCGGGCTTGCCGTAACTGATATTCTCCAATACCGTTCCAGCGAAGAGATATACATCCTGCTGGACGATTCCGATGTGATCTCTAAGGCTCTTGAGCTTTATGTCGCGGATGTCCTTTCCGTCGATCTTAATGTCGCCCTTCGTGACATCATAGAATCTCGGAATGAGGCTGCAGAGCGTTGTCTTGCCACCGCCTGAAGAACCGACCAAAGCAACATAAGAACCGGCCTGGATATCAAGATTGATATGACGAAGGACTCTGTGGGCGCCGTCCTTATATTTGAAAGATACATCTTCAAACAGGATGTCGCCTTTGACATCAGTCATATCAACAGCACCTTCACGGTCCTTGATGTCAGGTTCTATATTCAGTATCTCCGTAAATCTCTCAAAGCCCGTATAACCGTTCTGGAACTGTTCAGTAAATTCAACGATGACTCTGATCGGCTCAGTAAATGTATTGATATACAGAAGGAAAGCAATGAAATCAGGAATCTCAACAAGACCGTCAGAGATCAGTACAGCACCCGTAATGATCACAACGATATTTACCAGAAGGATAAATGCAGTCATGCCGGACTGGAACAGGCCGAGATAGAGGTAACTGTTCTTCTTGGTCTTCAGGAAAGCGTCATTTCCTTCTTTGAATTTGGCGATCTCGATATCTTCATTTGCAAAAGACTTAACGACTCTGATACCCGAAAGATTGTCTTCGGTTCTCGAGTTTATCTCTGCAACTCTCTGTCTGTTTTCTTTGAATGTCTTACGCATCTTCCTGTTAAGGAAGAAAACGTAGACGAACATTAACGGCAGAATAATGAAAGCAGCCGCAGTCAGATATTTGCTTATACCGAAAAGGATGATGAATGCACCGACGATCTTAATGAACGAGATCACGATATTCTCAGGTCCGTGATGCAGCAGCTCCGTGATCTCGAAAAGATCGTTAGTTATCCTGCTCATGAGCTGTCCTACTTTCTGGTCGTCGAAAAACGAGAAAGAAAGCTTCTGGTAGTGTTCAAAGATCTCGGCGCGCATGTTATATTCCATCTTCGCACCCATCACATGTCCGATATTAGTAATGTAGAAGTTGGATAAGAACTGTACTACAACAAGAACAATAAGAAGTATTCCGAGCTGGATGATACGCTCTTTTGCCCCTTCCTGCATATAAACCACGTCAGAGGTAATATAACGGACGATGAGCGGGACAACAAGCGCTATAGCGGAAGCCACGACAGCAAAGAACATATCCAAAAGGAATGTCCCCATATAAGGCTTATAGTAGCTTATAAGCTTTTTCAGATTCTTTAACATTCTATATTCCCCAAAAATGAATTTCCGACCATTATACTCTTATTCGATGATTCCGCCATGGAAATAACACTCATAAATCTTATTTCCTTTGAAGCTTATAGTCTCGTAACCCTGGAACCATTCGAAAGTGCCTGTAACATCACACTTGAACTCATAATCTCCGTTAGTGTACGAATCAGGTCCTCTGTAAGGCTTCTCGAACGGGACATTCAGCAAAGCTTCCTTTAAGAAGTCACCGCTGAAGTTATCACCGGTAACTCTGCCAACATAATTCATGCTCCAGTATGGCTTATCTGATATCCAAAGCGCTTCTTCTCCGGCGAACTTATTGCCGCCCAAGTATGTGTCGTAATACATCAGGTCATCTTCGCGGTAAACCAGGTCATGAGACTCAGGCCTCGTAGAATCAGTCTCCGCGCCCTTACCTGCATATGTGGCCTTCTTGGCCCTGATCAAAAACTCGACTATCCTCTTATTCATATTCTGCCTCCGATATAGTGGTAATTCTAACATAAGACCAATCCCGTTTTTAGGACAATTCTCCCAAAGCGTCAGAGCCCCATATGTGCTAACATAATGACATTAAGGGGAATGGGAACAAATGGATATTAATCAGCTTTATCAGGAGATCGAATCCCTGAGGATCGATCAGAACACAATCAACATCGGAGACAGCGAATTCTACGATGACCGTTTAAACCTGCATCACAGAGAAGACGGCAAATGGGAGGTCTTCCACGGAATCCGCAACGAGAAGAGATATCTTCAGATATTCAGCAGCGAAGAACAAGCCTGCGATGCGTTTTTAAAGCTTATCCGCCGTAGTCTGAAAAACAAAGAACGCCAGTCTAAACCGAGAAGGAAGTACGTAAGGTCATCTCCAAGAAAGATCGTCCGTGGTATGGCGATATTCTGTATACTTTTCGGAATGCTTTTCGAAGGAATACAGATCTACACTCAGGACTTCAGCTTTGTATTCTGGTTTTGGATCGTCTGGTTTATCTTATTCGGAATAGTAATTCTCTGCTGCAAAGATGACAGGACCTACTCTGTTTTAGAAAAAGTGGCGCAGCCGATTGCATTCGGAATCTTCACATTGGGATGTGTGGCGGTAATGATCTACGGACTGATATCTCTTATACCGGATATAATGCGTGGCGATACAAGCAAGATCTTTACATTGGTCATGATCGAACTGTCATTCGGGTTCTTTGCTTTCGCATTCTTCAACTACTACGTCAAAAGCTACATCGTCGAATTAATTGAAAAACACAAAAAGAAGGATGCCGTGGAAAACCTGAATTCAACGGACGATGAGGATTCTGAATAAATGGATATATATCAGTTAAGAAATGAACTCGAGACCTGGAACATAGATCCGCGCTGCATTAACATCGGGGACATCGCTTCTTACGATGCCTGCTTTAATCTGATCCACAAGAGGAACGGCAACTGGGAGATCTTCTACGGTGAACAGGGAAGGAAAACTGATCACAAAGTTTTCAGAACAGAGCGCGAGGCCTGCGACGCGTTTATCGAACTATTACGAGCTAATATGAATACCGGTAAACTCGCTGATAAGCCCGAATACTGGAAAGGGTACCGCAAATACGCCACCAACTTCCAGATTAATTTCATGACCGGCTTATTTATCTTCGCCGCATTGCTCAGTTTGGCCGGTGCATGCTATTTTGCCTTTACGGAAGGGTTTACATGGTTGTTCTGGGCAATGGTCGTCGGGGCAGCCGTCTTCGGAATAAGCGCATTCTGTTCCCGTAAAGAGAGAACATATGAAAAATACGAATATTGGGGACAGCCGATCATATATGGTGCGATCATACTTATCCTTTTGGTCGGTATGATAGTTATGCCGATCGTCAACATACCTAACATCCGGGCAAGCGAGACTCCCGTTTACGATACTATCGTTTTGATCCTGATCGAACCCTTTTTTCCTGTTTGTATATGGGGCATTCTCAAGTTCGTCCTTGACGATTATGTCGATGACCTGAAGGAATACATCAAGAAGAAAATGAAAAAGAGTGACAGTGAATACGATGGCGGAACCGAATCAGAAAATGAGAGTTCGTCTAACGAATAGAAAAGTATTCTTTGACCGACTTTAAAACAGCCTGATTCTCATCGGTATAAGGCTTGAATATTATGCCCGTGTGACCGTCTTTTCCATACTCGAAAAGCCTGTGTTCAACGTTCTTTTCCGTGAGCACCTCATCGAAGTAATAAGTCATCTTCTTAAGCACATCTTTGGAGTTTGTAAGAAGCGCTGCCTTGGGGAGCTTCGTGATGTATTCGTTATTTTCCGCAGTCAAATATTTATATCGCTTATCTTCCTTGTAGCCTTTGGGGAAGATCATCTTGCGCATACCCCAATATGCAAGGCTGCTCTTATAAAAGTGCATCAGGCCGCAATCAGTGATCAGGCCCTTGTATATATAATCACGTTCCTCAAGCCCGAAATCAGATAGCATATCCGGCGAGCTGCTGAGCATGCACTCTGTAAAGGCGAGAACACCGCCTGATGAGTGTCCTGCTATGTAGAGCTGTTCCTTATCGCCTTCATAGTCTCCTGCGCGTTCCAACGCGAATCTGACGCCTTTATCGATATCTTCTATCTGGTCGAAAACAGTCCACTCAGGATATGCCAGTCTGACGTTCAGCTCGAAAACGACAAAGCCAAGCTTCGCCATGTAGTTTCCAAACAGCCTGTTCATGGCTTTGTCCTCGGAAATAAAACCGCCGCCGTGAATATCGATCAGGACGGGTTTCTTAACGCCGTCCTTACGGACATATATATCGAGAGTATGACCGGGGTCATTATCGTCAACATAACTTATGTCTTTGATCTCGGTGACTTCTTCAGGCAGGCGCGTAAGATCAAGTTTACCTACATCTGTCTTAAGGGCTATATCGCCGGATTTTTTCATTATCCAGTTGATCATGAGATGTCACCTTGTCAGAATTGATCCAGAAAACTGTTTATCGTTTCTTCGTAATCTTCATCTATCAGAACGACCTGTTCGCCCGCTTTTCCAAAACCTTCGATACACTTGTTGTTCTCAGCCTTCAGCCATTCCCTGTCACATGACGGATAAAGCCTCTTCTCGATATCAGAGCCATGTTCTGCGATCGTCTCAAAATTGGAATCTATGTATTTCTCACTCATCGCAAGGCATACAAATTTGATATCGGACAGATAATCTTCCGTGAGATCATCTCTCCAGTTGTAAGGGATATAGCAGCCTTCGATTATAAGGTTCTGGTCATTCTCTATTGCAGTCTTAATGATCTCTCTTACGACAGGCCACAGATAAGACGTAAGTTCGTCATCGTCGTCGGGAGTAAGATCTGTTTGGCTGCTCCTTATAAGGCCCATTTTCAGGTGATCGATAGACATATACGGATAGCCATACTTTTCGAGCATTCTCTGTGCGAGAACGGTCTTGCCTGTATGAGATGCGCCTGCAATCAGAATAATCATTTGACCTGCCTTAATACACCAAGCTGAGGTTTGCTATGAAGAAGATTATGAGTCCTATATGAACTGTAGCCCAGACACCCGTGATGATGGCGCAGACAAAGTTCTGAACCTTTTCTTTCCTGCTGTTATTCTTCCTGCTCTGTTTACCGCAAAGGATAAAGCATGCGATCGATATTAACCATGATATCGGGAACAACAGGATCGCAAAAGACTCGATTCCGAAAGGCAGGAAAAACGTTAATAAGAAAGCTTCCGGAAGATCTTCGTGGAAGGCTATCATACATACAAAAGGCAAGATCAGATAAGGCAGCAAATATGCGAATCTTCCAACCTTCATCAGCACGTTTCTCATAATCAAACCTCCACTACGATTATGATATCACTTATTACGTGCTTTTAGCTGTAATCGTAGGTAAAACTCTCCTGCCCTTCACCGACATATTTATAGCATTCGATCTTCTTTGCCGAAGGGTCAAATGAAGTCATGTGATAATCCCATAAGACCTTGTAAGTCTCATCGTTAGCCGTGTAATCAGGCTCGACCTCAGGAACATAGACGGATACGTAATCATATTTTGTCTGTTCGTACAGATCCGTATCTTTGCGCTGCTTGTCATTCATCAGGAAATAAGCGAGATTATCCCAATCACTAAGAGTGAAAGTAGGATCAATGTGGTAGAGTTTTCCATCCAGTTTTATTAATGACCATTCATGTTTTGCAGTCGAAACCGTACATGCATCGATCCCAACCTGCATAAGCAGATATGAATAAGCTTCGGAGATCTCACAGCAGATACCGTTCTTGGTGGTAAGAAGCCGGTAAGGAGATGTATAGTTAACAGTCTCATTGTTCTCTATCTTCCAGAAAGTATCGTAGTCGTAAGTATATGTATGCGAGAAATAGCTGTACAGCGCCAGCGCCTTTTCGAAATCGTTATATTCAGGCTTAATGGCCTCGTTGATTATTCCCTCAACCAGTTCCTTGAATTCAGCTATCTTCTTAGCGGCTTCCTCCTTCGGGATCTTATACTTAAACCTTGCCGTTCCGTTTATTTCTCCGATATTTACATCATCATCTGTTTCTATAATCTCTTTCAAGACTGGAAAACAGAGATTGGGAAATTCAGCGATCATCCAGAGATAAACGTGTCCGTTCGGGCAGCTGAAAGTGTCCTCGCCTGCCATTACAGCATCTACGAGACTATACCAAGATTCGCACATTGCCTTGCCGAAAACATCTTCGTGGAAAGACGAACAGACCTTGGGCTTAAACTCAAACCATGGGCCCTGAGTCGTAGTCTGCTCAGTTTCAATAGTCGTTGATTCTGTAGTCTGGGCAACAGTTGTGGTCTCAGATGTTGTTTCCTGTCTGGCAGAACTGCTGCAGCCGGTAAGTACGGATGCAAAAACAGCAAAGCATATAAGGAGCGACAGCAGTTTATTTGTTCTCTTCATCTTTTCCTCTTAGTATAAATTTCCCGTAAATTGTACATTACTGTCCAAGTTATGTTGGGTAATTAATAGGCAATTATAATGCAACTATCTCTCCTTAAATACCAGCTGCGTTCTGCTGTTGATCGCAGGAATAATACTGTCTAAGTCTTTCTGACCGATAAGATACGGCGGTATTTCTTCCGCAATAATCATCAGGACCGGATTATCCGTAACCATGACTGTATCAACAGTCTCGAGCATATCAAGGAAGATCGCATCCAACTTAATGTTCGGATTATAAAGACCCTGCATGCGCAATTCTTCCTGCGAAGGCAATTCGGTAGTACCGTAATAATTGTTTCTGAGCAGATTGCTGTAACCTATCCTGTTATCCTCACTGTCTGTTTCAAGCTTATGTACTGCCGCGGCACGGTTTACAGGAATTGAATTATTAATCGTTTTCTGAACATCTTCACTAAGCAGGATATCAAGAAATGCGTATGCACCTTCTTCGACAGGTGTTCCTTCTGTAATAGAAAAAGAACTGCATATAATTGCAGACGGTCCTGTCCCGTCTTTTGAAGGAAGGCCCATTACCTTGACATTCTTACCAAAGTAATTTGAGTAAGCAAGCTCCCACAAACCGTAGATGTATTCGCTAAAAACTGCATCTTTCGGTTCCGGATTCTCAGGAGCATCTAACTCCAGTTCATGACTTAAAACGCCTTCAGGTATGTTCTCCTTGAAGAATCCTGCCAATTCACGGAACTCTTCCTGGTTAAAATCGATTTTGCCCTTTTTCAGCCATTGCAGATAATTTCTCTGAACACAAAGATTCATAAAATGCTGACGGCTGGTACTTTGTGTTACCGGTTCTGTCCCGTTAAGCTGCTCCTTCACAAAAGAAGGATACTGTTCATAAGTAAAGCCCTTCTGTCCGCTTTCCAGTTTTGATCCGTCTGTAACAATGCCGGCAACTTCAAACGATGTCGGGATATAATACATTTTCCCGTTCATTTGCGTTGCATTGATTATGTTCGAATAATAAGCAGAAGGATCAAACTGCTTGTTTTTCAGATAAGGTGTCAGATCCATAAGATAGGAGCTGTCCAAAAGCTCAACAGTCCGCGAAGCACCCAGCACGACATCCGGAGCCATTCCCGAACGGATATCAGCGATCAGGCTTCCGCTGACCATGGCCATAGCACTATACATGCTCTGATCCTTCTCATTGATATCATTTGACGAATCACCGGCACTAATATAGTCTGACTGATCATAGAGAATCAGTTTTGCATAGTATTCTGAATTCTGTTCATTAAAACTCTTCAGAGCCTCTGCCTCAAAATTCGAGATATAGTCATCCAGACTTGCGACCGTAACCAAAGTCTTCCCTGCATTGGGATTCTTCTCCGCCTTCTCCAATATATAAATTACCGCAGGATCAGGAAGCAAATGCGTATATATAATAAGAGGTTCACATCCGATAATGACCTTATTCTCTTCAAAACTCAGCACCGAACTGTTTTGAGTCTCATATCTGTTGACATTACAGTTGTCGAAGTTGATCTTAAGTGCATCTTCTCCTTTTTCAGGGTTGTATTCATATAGTCCTGTAGGCTTTGAAATATAACTTTTTCCTTCTTCTGTAGTCGAGATCTTTTGGGTAACAGAAACAGGTTTTCCATCAGTAAGTCTGGATACTTTTCCCGTTTCAAGTTCGACTTTTGCCCATATATTGGATTTGCCAAAACATTCAATTAAGGCCACACCATTACCAATGCCGAATGCATGCAAAAGCAGCAGTGCCTCACCCGGTCCGAACTCTTCCGTGAAATCGATACAGTGAATGGGTTTAAAGTCTTTGGCAATAACCACTTTGTTCCGGTTTGTAGTATAGCTTGTAAAAAAGATCAGCTCATATCCCTGTATCACACTGACAGATTTAACCGAAAAATCGTCATCAGCAAGTCCTGCCTTTTTTGTATCCTCGACCACGCTGCGGTCAAAAGTCTGCTTATCCCCGACCTTACTGCCTGTGTCCAGATCGATATCACAACTATATACTTGTTTTAAAAACGTATCACTGTAATATAACCTCATACCATTTTCGCAGCTGCCAAAGCCCAACACCGGGTATACAGCAGCAACTCCGGAGGACGACTGAGAAGTGCCGCCTGACATAACCTCGTTGAGATCGATCATATGAAGAAGATTTCCTTCTCCATCAAATACACCCATAAGGTCCTCATAAATATCGGGCTCGTCAGGATCGTCAGAACGCCTTTTCGACACATCATAAGTCATGACATACTTGTCCTGGCACATGAACGGGCCTGTCTGAGACATATTTGAATAGATCTCCGGATCGAACTTCGGATCTAATTCAATTCTTTTAGCCGTATACCAGGGATCTTCTTCAGAAACCTTCTTTGACTCTGATGTTTTTCTCTTGCATGCAGTAAGAGGAAAACAAACCGATGCCAACATGACTGTTGCTAAAGCAGCAGAAATAAACCTTTTTGAAACTTCCATAACCACACCTCCCCACAAGAATATGGTCTGCAATTTCCTATGTTGTTCCTATTATGTAATTTAAAGTTACAATGCCGGAATATCAAAACGGCATCAAAAGAATTACAAAATCAAAAAATGCTGATTAGATTTTTACCTTAATGCTTTACCGGTGTTTTAGTCCTTATCATCACGCGGCTTAAATGCTGGTTTGTCAGACGGAGGTAATTCCTCATCAAAATCATCTTGAACAGATGAACCGGATTTACCGAGAGGGGTCACCTTAACTGTTCCGACATAAAATGAATTGTCTTCCAAAGTCTCGTTTTCATCATCATTCGATACTTCAGAAATATCAGGTTCGTCTGAATGAACGTCATCTTCTTTCAAAAGAGAAAAACCGGGGTTATCCGGATAATCGCTCTCTGTTTCCTCCCAATAACAACTGGCAACTTCCTTACGCTGGGAACCGCTTGTTGCCTTCATATAATATTCTGACGCTATATATTCACAATATTCACGGCCTGCATCGTCGATACGGCAGTCATATTTGGGATTTCCCGTATATTGGAACTTAGATCCGACACTGTCACCGATATTGTTAGGAGCAAGAAAAACACCAATGATAAATGTAGCTATCCCGATTCCCATAAGAGGCGCTAACAGAACTGCAATAAAGGTCATCATAACTCTCCCTGCCTCCTGTTCATAAAAGTAAACAGAGATGGTTTCTGGGTTAGAGTCAGGCTCTTGAACAGACCTTTCAGGCGCCTGAATCCGATCATAAACGGACATACCCCGGCAAAAACAAAACAAAAGATCAGATACAGCCAGTCTGTGTAGTCAGGGTCTTCTGCTATCATTACTGCCAACTCATTTAATACATAGTTGGTAAAATAGAACGCCAGGACAGTAAGCACAACACTTAATAATACATATAAGGCTAAGACGAGTTTTCCGTTCCAGGGCACTCCGCACACAACTTTTCCGGTCTGTCCGTTTACCAAAACCGTGTTATATTTGCCCTTATAACGATACGAGATAAACCACGCAGGGAACATGGCATACCAGACACCATCTTCTATAATCTCCGTCTCATGGTACGAAGACAGGATCCTGGGTGTTACTTCACTGTCTACACCCTTCTTAACATAGTCTTCGAACATGTCCTTTGCACGTTTTCTGACAATCTCACTGGCTTCTTTGTAATCCGCATCGCAGATATCAGAATAGAAACCGAGAAGATAACTCTCATCAAATGGCACCATATCCGCCATTTTAAAAGGCTCGAGCCTTTCAGAACTCTCGTTTGAAAGGACCGCAGATGCATCTACAGGCAGATCATGCAGTTCCATCAAACCGGATCTCGCATAATAAACAGGTCTGGAGTTTTTACTTCCGTCCGACACAGCGCCTACAACTGCTACCGACCCATAATGGTCTGCATTGAATACCCAATAAGGAATGTATATTCCACGCACATTTTCAGCCTTAAAACGCTTGATCTTACGGGGAACAAAAACACCTTTTTGGAATTCAGCTTTTACGTTATTCAAAGCTTCTTCCTTGGTTATCTTAAAAGGAATTATGGTTTCGGGTCTTTTCTGTTTGATTATGCGGCTGAAGACTACAGACGGAGCACCACAGAAAATGCATCCGGTAGAAGCTTCAGTACCATTAATGATTATCTGCCCTCCACAGCTGCTGCAGCAATAGACATAACTGTCCATGTACTCTTCATCGTCTATGTGTTCAGGCTTGATCTTCTCGAGGACATCTTTCCCATACTCTTCAATGTCTTCGGGAACAAAACTGCTTCCGCAAAAATCACAAACAACTTTCTGGGTCACCGGATCAAACTTAACCGGTCTTCCGCAATTCTTACACGTGGCTGCCATACTATCCCTCTTTCATTCGCCGGAATGTTCCCGCGAACCCTTCTAACCACTATTATTCCACAATTTGCGGGTATGTGCACATTATTTAATAAAAAGCAGCATCTTCCCTCTCTCGAGGCTCTCAAATGTAACTCCGCCCTTTTGCTGATAGTAGGGGCTGTACACTTTCTCGAAATGAATTCCCTGCAAGTCTTTCTCTACATATTTGAAGCCATATTCAGTGATCTCATCGATCAGTTTCTTATATGTATACTTACACTTCTTTTTATTCTTATCCCTGAAATTCGAGAGGTGGAACGGCAGCACTGCGAGAATACCGCCTTCCTTCAATGTTCTTTTCGCCTCCTCGACCATCACAAAACGGTGAAGGCCGTCATAAGGTTTTCCTTCGCCATGAAATATGTCTGCATAAAGGACCAGATTGAAAGTATTATCATCAAATTCATGACGGCAGTCTTCTCTGCCTTCAGCCGTAATAATGCAGCTGACCTTCTCGTTCTTCGCCTTCTCATCAATGTAATCAAGACACTGTTTGTTTATGTCAACAGCGTATACTTTGCACTTCTGGTCAAAGGCATATGCCGCTGCGAATGAATATGTTCCGGCACCGCACCCGTAATCAAGGATCACCGGATCAGGTACATTCAGCATCGATGAAAAGAGCTCCGCACCCTCTGTCTTCTGCCAGTTATTTACATCATCGAAAATGCTCATATTCCGTCTCCAATCAACCTTCAGTACAGATGTAAATATCCATGTACCATACACCATCTTTTTCATATTCATGTTCAAAACAGCCGATAACGTCTTCTGTCCTTCTCATGCAGATATTGTTATCATTCAGGTAGTCCATGATGATCTTGTATCCTGCCGGAATTCTCTCAAAAGGCTGAATCTGTGGTTCTTTCACGGTTATCACCGCATACTTGGCCTCACTGTTCTGACAATATTCCACGCCGGAACAATTCGTCTGGAAACCTTCCGGAAGAACGTAAGCTGCCATATATCCGTGAAGCCCGAATCTCATCTGCTGCTCCTGGGAAACATAAGGAAAATCCCACCCTAAGAGCTTTGCATCAGGATCTGCTGCAAGAAGCCCGCTCTTTCTGCCCCATTCCTTCATATAGTTCAGCACATCGGCTTCAGGATTCGGCGATATCATCACATATCTGGCCATCCTGAAAGCAGGTACTTTGCGGATAGTTACCTCAGAATATATCTCATCCTTTAACGAAATATCTCCCCTGACCAGCGTATCCAGATTGCACGAAAACAGCGTACACATATCAACGAGCTTATTAAGTTCAGGTGTTACCTCATTTGATTCCCATCTTGATACAGTCTGCCTGCTGACATTCATCTTCTCGGCAAACTGCTCCTGATTCAGCCTGTTGATCTTACGCAAATATTGAATATTACTGCCTAAACTCATATTTGATCTCCCGTCTGTTAGATTATTTTCGGCCGAATCGCTGAACGGATAGTTTCCTGTTCAGCAGCCTGATTATGACACACGGTAATTTACATGTACACCACTTGTAACGTGCTTATCGGGGAGATTATGTCGCACAGACTTTACATTTTATCGTTTGCTGCATCAGCAAGGCAGATTATTTTCGATCCACTTGGCGACACCGTCTTCATCGTTTGAAGATGTAATACCATCAGCTATTTCCAAAACTTCACTGATAGCATTGGATACGGCTATTCCCGTTCCGCATATCTTCAGCATATCGATGTCATTTTTATCGTCACCAAAGGCAACTATCTCATCAAGATTCACGCCGCTGATTCCGGACATGGCTTTAATAGCTTCGATCTTTCCGGAACCTTCGGGAAGAAAAGCATACCACTTCTCGCCCCTGTAGCACTGAAGTTTGCAACAGGCCTCATCTGCTATCGTTCTGGCGATTTCTTCATCCGGAAGTTCGGCTACGATCTTATTTGCCCTGCACTTTAATGGCTCGTTATATTCACAGTAAACCGCTTTATGAAGTTTTTCCGATTCTGAAATATGCTTGCTGTTCCAGTAAACCGTTTTTCCGACAGCGACCGTGATCTCCGCATCAGGCTTTTCCCTGAGCAAAGCCTGTACGATCTTATTCGTTTCATCTTCTGAAAACTCACAGCTGTAAATACAATTTCCGTTTGAATGAATAAGCGTGCCGTCTGTCGTTATCTCATAATCTGGTTTAAGCATCTCGATGTAACGCTCAGCACCGATCCAATATCTAGCAGTCGCGATCGCGAAAAGGATGCCCTGCTCCCTGCAGCGCTTCAAAACATCGAGTGTATACTCCGAAATGCTTCCATCGGACTTAAGCAAAGTGTGATCTAAGTCAGTGAGAATCAATCTATGCATCTACTCTACGGTCCACTCCGTCCAATCTATGTGATTGTATTTCATCACTTCGTCTGCATCTGAAGGTTTCATGCCGAGTTTCTGATAGAACGGTACGGCATTCTCATTGGCTATAAGATAAATAGCTATATCTTTCTCGCCGCCGGCAAGCTCATGCGCCTGCTTCATCAATCTGCTCGCAATACCCTGCCGTTCGTAGTTTCTGTCTACACCGAGATCCGTAACATATAACCAATAACAATAATCCGTCAGCCCGAAAAGAACACCAACCACAAGGCCTTGTTCGTTTCTTGCAACGAGGCTTATGGTTACATTCTTTACTAGCTTGGGAATTCTTTCCTCAAAACGTTCCTTCGGATACTGAGATCCGAGGTCTGTCCTTTTCAGGAATTCAATATATTCTTCCGCAGAAATGCGTTCTTCTCTAATTGTTATGTTCTCATTTTTCATGGAACAATTATAACATTCATCAACCTTTGAATTTGTTATTCTGATTTTTGAAAGTCATCCAGATTAAGTTCTTTCTTAAGTTCTTCCTTCGTTGGCATATAGGGCAAGTATTTTGCAGCGAAAATCTGCTTATTATCTTCCGGCAAAGTATATTCGACCAGAGTATCGCTTTTGTCCGCACATAACACAATTCCAATAGGAGGGTTGTCTCCCTCGTTCATCATATTCCGGGTATAGTAATTCACATACATCTGCATTTGGCCGATATCCTGATGAGTAAGATCTCCGATCTTCAAATCCACAAGAACAAAACACTTCAAATAATAATTGTAAAAGACCAGGTCGATGTAGAAATGACGGCCATCAATATCAAAGTGTTTTTGTCTTGCAACAAAAGAATAACCTTTTCCGAGTTCGAGAAGAAATTTCTGCAGATGATCAATAAGAGCCTGCTCCAGATCGGACTCATAAAAATGCTCATTTGCAGGTAAATCTAAAAACTCTAAAACATATGGATCCTTTATTATCTGCTCATATTCAGGTTTGGGTTCAAGTTTATTTATTTCATCCGCCACGCTTTCTTTGTCTTTACTTGCCAATATACGCTGATAGTAAAATGAATTAATTTGGCGGTCCAACTGCCTTGAACTCCAACCACAAGAGATTGCTTCTTCAATATAGAATGTTCTGGCAGCCTCATCTTCAACTCTCATAAGGCTGCGATAATGAGTCCAACTCAATTCGCTACGCAGTGCGTAGCGATTTTGAAATACTCTATAAAACTGTCTCATGTTTTTCAAATTTGCTATTGTATATCCCTTTCCGAACTCAGCTGTAAGCTTATCAGACAAATACTGAAGTAATTGTTTTCCATATGAAGCACGCTCGTTTTCGCCACATACTTCATATATCTTTTTCCCGATATTCCAATAGGCAATGACCATAGCTGAATTCACAGCTTTATAAATCTCTCCTTGTGCTTTTACAATATAACTTCGCACCGTATCATAAGTTTCCTGAATTATCGGATTGCAATTATTGTTATCCTGATTTGTAACACTTAGCTTATTCTTAGCTACATCTCTTTCCATGCTTGACTCCTTTCCATAGCATAAACAAATTGGACTTATTCTTTATGTGAACATTTGTTCTTTTCTTGGAAAGATTCTAACATAGAAGAACCCCCATTAATGGGACACTTGTCCAACTAATGGGGGTAACTTCAAAAATTATGGCGGAGACGGAGGGATTCGAACCCTCGTGCCAGTTGCCCAGCAAACGCATTTCGAGTGCGCCCCGTTATGACCACTTCGATACGTCTCCGTGCGCGCCTTATTGTAAATGATTACTCCTGATTATTCAACTGAATAAGCAGTGTAACAATGTTACAGTGCGCCAAATCTTATGTTTTTACGCAATTCTTCGCTTGCTTCTTCGCCACAGAGGAAACCTACCAAAGCAAGACCGAAATCGACTGATGTGCCCATGGCCTGGCTCGTGATAATGTTGCCATTGACGACTACTTTTGAGTCTTCTATGACATTGGCGCCTTTGGACTTAAGCTCATCCCAGAAACCGGGATTACATGTTGAATCCTTGCCGCTAAGAAGTCCAAGGCCTGCAAAAACAGTGGGAGCTGCGCAGATTGCTGCGATGCCCTTGCCATGTTCATTAAACTTAACGAGGTTTTCCTTCAAAACCTCACAGGCATTGAGGTTATTTGTTCCCTTAACGCCGCCCGGAAGGACCAGGAGATCATATTCGTCGAAGTTTATATCGCCGATAAGCTTATCTGCTATGATCTTAACGTTTCTGGAAGCTGTTATTTCGAGCGAATCCATAATGGATACGACATCAACATCCACCTTTGCTCTTCTCAGCAGGTCAACGGGTGTGATTGCCTCGACCTCTTCACTGCCGTCTGCGATAAAAACTGCAACTTTTGCCATAACAAACCTCCGATATCAAAGGCCGAAAATGCCTTTCACAAATACTTCGATTCCGATAAGAATAAGTATAACACCACCGATAATGGTTGCGATGCTCGAGAACTTATTTCCGATCTTTTTGCCGAAGAGCAAGCCTATCAGGCAGATCACGAGGGTAACTATGCCGATTATCAAAGATGCGGCAAATGCTTTAATTGCCGAATAATCCGAGATCGTGAAACCGACAGAAAGAGCATCGATCGAAGTCGCTATGCCCTGAACAATGAGCGCTCCGAATGTAAGCTTTGCTGCAGGCTGATCTTCCGTTTCCTTCTTTTCGCCCTGCTTTCTGTCCTTAATGCCTTCTATTACCATCTTTCCGCCAATGAAGAGCAGCAAGATGAGAGCAATCCACGGGATATATGTCTTAAATGAATTGAAGATTCCCTCAACTGTCGTGATCAGGAACCAGCCGATCATAGGCATCATCATCTGGAATATCGCATAAACACCGGCTATCATGAGCATCCTGCGCTTACGCATGTTCGGTTCGATTATGCCGTTTGCGATCGAGACCGAGAAAGCATCCATGGCAAGAGCTGCGCCCAGAAGCACTGAATTGATTATAAGTTGAACCATTTTCCGTCCTCTCTGCCCGGGCAAAAAAATAACCCAAGGCTCCAATTTACGCCTTGAGTCTCGCAATGGAAGAATAAGCCAGGTTTCAAACCAGTATGTTGACTTAAACAACGCGTTACAGCGTCTGCTACTCCCTCAATGGTCAAGATTTTAGCAACGAGGGCCGAGTTAGTCAATTGAAACTTTATTATTAATAATATTAATAAGCACACGCGCAAAAAATGTTGTATAATAAGCAACCGCAAAAGAAACGCTACTTGAAACATCAGGAGGCCACTATGAACGAATACATTAAGCAGATTTCTGACAGAATCAGAGAGCTTAGAGACATCCTTGACTTAACCGCTGAAGAAGTTGCAGCAAACATCGGCGTGAGCACGGAAGAGTATTTAGCATATGAGAACGGCGAGAAGGAGATCCCGATCAGCCTTCTATACAAGGTGGCAAGCATTTTCAAGGTGGACCCTACGGTCCTCATGACAGGCGACGTCCCGAGAATGGACGATTATACAGTGGTAAGAGGCGGCAACGGCGTTAAGGTCGAGCGTTATCCCGGCTATTCTTTCAGCGCCCTC
>JAFYJX010000037.1 GCA_017537905.1 Clostridiales bacterium
GGCTGATTACTACCTGAGAGTGTTCTTTCTTCTCAATTGTGGATGCCATGTTATATATCCTCCAAAATAATTATTATTAATTTATAGCCGAGTATGAATTGTATCACAGCACGGCGAAAGATTGCAATATTATAATACGGTTACTTGTATTCCCTTTAAGACATCTAAGGTTGCCTGATGAAGATCGGGCGCGAAAGATGCGGTAAGCGAAGAATCCACGATGACCTCTGCTTCAGGACAGGAGGCCTTTGCAATTACAGTATTTGAGAGCACGCAGATGTTGGAAACGAGGCCGCATACTTCGATGGAACTGATATCGCTGCTGTTAGATGCGAGATAATCAGCAAGTTCGATACTGCCGAAAGTAGGCTTCTCAAATCCCTTCTTACCTTCGAGCAGGGGCTTTAACTCATCACAGAGCATCCAGCCGTCTGAGCCCTTGATGCAGTGCGGAACAGGAAGGTTCTTTCCTTCCTGGGTCTGCATATAGTTCTCGAAATGGGTATCCAGCGTATAAACTATCTCATCGCCGGCCTCTTCAAACGCTTTGATCTTAGCGATGATGCCGGGAATGATCTTGTCCGCACCTTCAAATCCGAGTGCGCCGTCAATGAAATCCTTCTGCATGTCTACGACAACAAGAACCTTACGCATGTGATTACCTCCTTCGGGTAATAAAAAAGCTGCCGCGTATAGCAACAGCTTTGTATCTGGCGCGCCTAGCAGAGCTCGAATCCACAACCTTCTGATCCGTAGTCAGACGCTCTATCCAGTTGAGCTATAGGCGCGTATAAAGCATTGGTCTCCCAATAGCCTAATAATGATATTACTTGAAACCTTGAATGTCAATCACGATTTAGTTAGAATACTTGCGATAAATCATATGGGGAATAAACATGAGCAATTATAATCCGGATACACAGCTGGTAAAGGAACTGGCTTTCGTTAACTGCCGCGACTTAGGCGGTATGCCCTTATCCGGCGGTAAGACCTTTCGAAAAGGCATATTCTTAAGATCCGAATCACCGCAATGGATACCTGAAGAAGCAATTCAGCAGGTCAAAGACTACGGCGTTAAGACTGTAATAGACTTAAGGGGCGAAGAAGAGATACGCCAGGACGGCAATCCTTTTATAGGTGATCCGGACGTTGAATACCACAACGTTCCCCTCCTTAACGGCAATCCGAATGACACCATGGATCAGACCATGGAATATTTAAGGACACACATTCTCGGAGATTACTACATCATCATCGCAGAAGAGATGGGCGACCGTCTTGTAGAGATTATGCGCGTTCTCTTAAACAGCGACGGTCTGGCGCTCTTCCACTGCCAGCACGGCAAGGACAGGACAGGTGTTGTCGCAGCGATCCTCTATCTGATCGCCGGCGCTGACAGAGAAGACATCATCAGAAACTATGAAGTCTCTGCTTATTACTTAAGAGATCTCCTGGCGCCCATCATCAGAAAGATGCCGCCTGACTTAAGACATGCCCTTAATTCCGACAGGGAAAACATGATCAAGTTCCTGGATTATCTGGATAATAAATGGGACGGAAGCGCCGGGAACCTTCTCATCAGCAAAGGGCTCACACAAGATGAGCTCACAAGACTTAAGTCCAAATGTATTGAGGATTAACCTACGGCTTCGCCTAAGATGATCTTGGATACGTTGCCGTAATCATCGAATTCAAACTTAAGGACGAACTCACCGTCGACATTCTTAAACGAACCCTGGAAATCCGACTGGTCAAACATCGGATAGATCAGCAGGAGTTCTGATACATTCATTCCGACATAGATATCTTCGCCAAGCTTAAACTCGTTGGAATTGTGGACAACGATCGAGGTAAGTCTGCCGGTATTCCATTTGCCGTCCTTTACATCAGCAGCAAGCCTTATAGTCATGCCTTTGTATGCGAGAGTTACGACTCCGTTAAGCGGGATCTTCAGAACAGGCTCACCTAAGAGTCTGTAGATCTCGTTCTTGGAATATGTAGTACCTAATCTGAGTTTATATTCGCCGTTCTTGACAAGACGGATCTCATCAACGGACGAAGTGATCTTATCCTTAATGCAGAACGAACCGCTCTTATATTTGCGGAGATCTACAGTCTTGGAGACGAATCCGTCATTATATTCCGTGAAGACTTCCGGAAGCACATAAGAGATATGTGTCGGCGAAAAGAGCTTCAGTTCATAGTCGGAAGAACGCGACTTAACCTTCATCTTGTAGTATTCGCAGATATAATTGGCTTTTGCATAGATAACAGAATTCAGGTAAATGTCTGACGCATAAGAATCCTTAATGATAGCTTCGAGGCCATCGACATTCTCATCGTCGATCATGTTAAAGTAGTGATTGATATAGGCGTAAGCGAACATCGAATCAGTGATGTATTTTCCGGCGATCGAACAGCCGTCTTCCTTTACCGAGATGGTGAATCTTACCGGCGGAGCTTTTGGATCTCTGTCTTTTGAATAGCACAGTTCGACGACGTCCATGTCACCGTATTCGTCCAAAGTCGCATATTCTTCGCCTGCGTAAGCATCAATAGATCCGAAGTAAGCAGCCTTCTCGTCATCATCTAAGAACCTGAAAGCATTGACCGTTCCGTGAACATTGGAACTCTTTCTTAAGATCGAGCAATACTCGTAGAATACTGAATATGTAAGGCCTTCGAGCTGGCTTTCGGGTATCTTGGAAAAAGATTCCGAGATATCCTTCTCGCTCATTATCGCATTCGTAACGATAAGCGCGAGGTCGGACTTAGAGAGCACCTTGGAAGATGACTTGAAGCCTTTCGAAATACCGTTAAAAAGATTGCATCCGGAAAGACATACCGACATTCCGGCGATCATTGAGATGCACATGACAACAGCAAGGATCTTCTTAACGGATCCCCTCACACTTCTCATGCTGTCACACATTCTCTTCAACTCTTAATCCTCTTTATGTCTCTTTGCCTGCGCCTCGAAAAGCACGACTCCTGCTGCAACTGCTGCATTTAAGCTGTTTACGTGGCCTGTCATCGGAATGGATACCGTAAAGTCGCAGCACTTCCTTACTCCGTCTCTCATTCCGTCGCCTTCACTGCCGATTACCACTACAAGATTACCAGAGTAATCAGCATCGTGGTATTCATAATCGGCATTCATATCCGTACCGCAGACCCAGAAGTTTTCCTTCTCCTTAAGTCTCGTAAGAGTCTGGGCAAGATTCGTGACTCTTGCGACAGGTACATACTCGATGGCGCCGGCAGAAGCCTTGGCGACCATGGAATCCAAAGATACGGACCTTCTCTCAGGGATAATGACACCGTCAACACCGCAGCAATCGGAGATTCTTAAGATAGAACCAAGATTATATGCATCCTTGATCTCATCTAATGCCACGAGCAGAGCCGGCCTGCCCTCTTCCCTGCATTTTCCGATTATCTCATCAAGATCCGCGTATTTGTGAGGTGCTACTGAGGCAATAACGCCCTGATGATTATGAGTGCTGCTCATCTTATCAAGGATCTGCCTTGTAGCCCTCGTAACGATTATTCCGCGCTTGTTGGCTTCATCCAGGATCCTGATAAGTCCGTGATCTAACGGCTTATCACCTTCAGGCTTTAAGAGCCAGATCTTATTGAAGTCTCTTCCGGCCTGAAGCGCTTCTGTTACGGCATTTCTGCCCTCGAGTTTATCTGTTGAGCCATTTTCGGTAAACGCGTCGTCTTCGCGCTCGCGCTTAAACTCAGGCCTGCCCTGCTTGGCGGACCTTATAGGTTTCCTGTCCTGGTTAAAACGTCTCTTGCCTTTATCCATTCTGTTCAGTTTCCTTAGTTATTACGCCGTCACAGATATCGAAGCTCTTATAGATCAGATATTCCATTCTGGACTCTTCGTTATTGAGAAAGAGATATCCCAGGAGCGCCTCGAAGCCTGTCGCATACATGTAGTCTGCATGATTCGCATTTTTCGAGACCGCATGCGGATTGGAATTCTTACCTCTCCTGAAGTAATCAGCTTCCTTCTCCGTCAGCTCGTCCTGCAGCATCCTCGCGCTGTTTGCCTGAGCCTCTGCAGATACATAATGAACGGTGTTGTTATGCATCTTGTTGTTGCTCCCGGCACCTAATGTCGCCGATTTACAGCGAGCATAGAGCTCGTAGACAGAATCGCCAATGTAAGCTAATACCAGAGGCGATACTTCGCGGAGATCTGCTGCAATAAACGGTTTTATCATCAGTTTGCCTTCTCGATCTTAAAGCCGCCGGGTACATCCTTTACGATGTAGCCTTTGGACTGGATCTCATCTCTGATCCTGTCTGCCTCAGCGTAGTCCTTTGCCTTCTTGGCTTCTGCTCTCTTGTTTGCGAGTTCCGTGATCTCTTCAGGGATCTCATCTTCAAGATCTAACAGGATACCGAGAACGCCTGTGAGCTCAACGATCTTGTCTCTTGCAGCCTTGAGCATATCAGCAGAGACCTTTGCTTCCTGAGCGCTCGCATTAGTCTGACGGACGAGATTGAAGATATCTGTAATTGCATCAGCTGTATTAAGATCATCGTCCATGTGAGCGATGAAGCTGTCGCCAGCTGCCTTAATCGCATCTTCCAATACCTTGTCAGCTTCAGTATCTCCTGCGAACTTACCGCTGCCCAATACGAAATCTGCGTTCCTTACGCAGTTGGAGATCCTGCCGAGGCTCGTCTGTGCTGCAGCCAGAAGCTCATCAGAGAAGTTGATGGGGCTTCTGTAGTGGCCGAGCAGAATAAAGAATCTGATTACGTTATAAGGATACTTCTTGGCGATATCCCTGATCGTGAAGAAGTTGCCCAATGACTTACTCATCTTCTCGCCGTCGATGTTAACGAAAGCATTGTGAACCCAATAGTTGCAGAAATTGCAGCCGTTAGCTGCTTCGCTCTGAGCGATCTCGTTCTCGTGGTGCGGGAAGATAAGATCCTGTCCGCCGCCGTGAATATCGATCGTATCACCAAGATACTGCTTGATCATGGCAGAGCACTCGATGTGCCAGCCCGGTCTGCCCTCTCCCCAAGGAGAACCCCAGGAAGGCTCGCCTTCTTTCTTGAACTTCCAGACAGCGAAATCGCCCGGATTCTTCTTGCCTTCATAAGAAGCTTTGCGCTCACCGCCGCCTGCTTCGAGCTCGTCGAGCTTATAGTGTGAGAGCTTGCCGTAATCAGCCTTCTTGGAAACGTCGTAGTAAACGCCGTCGCCTTCGATGATGTAAGTATAGCCCTTCTCTTCCATTGCCTTGATGAGGCCGATGATAGCCTTCATTGAATGAGTGGCTCTGGGCTGGTGCGTATGGTGCTTGATATTAAGGCCGTCAGCATCAACGTAGTATTCCTTGATGAAACGGTCAGCGAGCTGCTCGACGGTAATGCCCTCTTCGTTTGCGCGGTTGATCATCTTATCGTCGATATCAGTGAAGTTCTGAACGAATGTTACGTCGTATCCTCTGTATTCCAGATATCTTGCGAGTGTATCGAAAGTAACGAACGGTCTGGCGTTGCCCAAATGGAAATAGTTATATACCGTAGGGCCGCAGGCATACATCTTGACCTTGCCTTCTTCAATAGGCTTGAATTCTTCCTTGTATCTTGTGAGTGTGTTGTAAAGTTTCATATTAAAATCTCCTTTTCGTGTTAAATCATTAAGCCGGTCAGTTTAAGATTCAACATCGGCAGGATCTTATGTTGATCAATTTTTGGTATAAAAAAACAGCACCAGCCACAATATCAGCGGCCGGGCCGGAAGATGCCAAATTATATGCATCAATATATTGTTCCATCATATTCTCCTTAAAAACCCCCGAAACACAGCGGACTCTGATTGACACCCGGAAATCCAGGGCGGTGCTCAGGTATCAGATCTCAATAGTCCAACTTACAAGGCTTTACATCAAAAAGACAGGCCCAAGCTCCTTATTATGTCATGTAGGTCCAATTTAGAGGCCACCATGCTCGAGTTATCTATATTTTAATATAAAAAGCGGGATATGCCAAACCGCTGTAACGCCGGTAGGAATATCCCGCTTAAGTTTCTGTTTTGCTCTGCTTACTTGTTTCTTATACTTTCAGCTCAACTTCACTTACATCAAGGTCATCCTTGTGCGCTGCGATCAACGGTCTGACACACTCTGTTAAGAATGCGTCAACCTGCTCGGGACATCGGCCTATGTAAAGCTTGGGATCTCTGAGCTTAATGAGCTCGTCCATTGTCATGCCGAACTTAGGGTCAGCTGCAATCCTCTCGAGAAGATCGTTGGGCTTACCTTCATTCTTAACGACAGAACCGGCCTGCATTGAGAGCTGGCGGATCTCCTCGTGGAGTTCCTGACGGTTTCCGCCCTTCTTTGTAGCCTCCATCATGATGTTCTCTGTCATCATGAACGGAAGCTCGTCCAAAATGTGCTTTTCGATCATCTTGGGATAAACAACAAGACCGGAAACAACGTTTGTGTAAATGCCGAGGATAGCGTCAACAGCAAGGAAAGCCTCAGGTACTGAGATTCTCTTGTTTGCAGAGTCATCCAGTGTTCTCTCGAACCACTGCTCTGAAGAAGTCATGGCAGGATTGAGAACGTCAGCAATTACATATCTGGAAAGTGATGCGATTCTCTCGGATCTCATCGGGTTCCTCTTATATGCCATAGCGGAAGATCCGATCTGGTTCTTCTCGAAAGGCTCTTCGATCTCCTTTAAATGCTGTAAAAGTCTGATATCGTTGGAGAACTTGTGAGCGCTCTGTGCGATTGCAGCAAGAGCGGACAGAACAGTGTAATCGATCTTTCTGGAATATGTCTGGCCGGATACGTAGTAAGACTGCTCGAATCCCATCTTCTGGCAGATCTTCTTGTCGAGCTCTACGCACTTATCGTGGTCGCCGTCGAAAAGATCGTAGAATGAAGCCTGTGTGCCTGTTGTACCCTTGCATCCGAGGAGCTTCAAAGACTTGATGGCATTCTCTACTGTCTCAAGGTCGAAAACCAGGTCCTGAAGCCAGAGAGTTGCTCTCTTACCTACGGTTACGAGCTGTGCGGGCTGGAAATGAGTAAAGCCCAGAGTAGGCATAGCCTTATATTCGTCAGCAAAATCAGCGAGCTTAGCGATAACGACTACAAGTCTCTTCTTAATGAGCTCTAAAGCTTCTCTCATTATGATGATGTCTGTATTGTCACCGACATAGCATGAAGTAGCACCGAGGTGGATGATCGCGTCAGCACCGGAACCCTTGACCTGCTTGCCGTAAGAATGGACATGAGCCATTACGTCGTGGCGGCGGATCTTCTCCTCTGCTGCGGCATCCTCATAATCGATATCATCCTTGTGAGCTATGAGATCAGCGATCTGCTCGTCAGTGATATTAAGGCCTAATTCCTTCTCAGCCTCAGCTAATGCGATCCAAAGAAGTCTCCATGTTTTAAACTTCTTATCAGGAGAAAAGATATACTGCATCTCGCGGCTGGCATAGCGGGAGTTAAGCGGGCTCTCGTATGTGTCTTTCATTATTAAAGATCCTCCAACAATTTATCCACTGCTGTGATTTTAGCACAGATCGTGAGGATTCTGACGGCCTTCTCGATATCTTCTATTCCGGGGAATGAAGGAGCAAGTCTGATATTTGAATCAGAAGGGTCCTTGCCGTAAGGATAGCTTGCGCCTGCAGGAGTAAGTGCTACGCCTGCTTCTTTGCACATGGATACGATCTTAGTTGCAGTTCCGGGCATTGCATAGAAGCTTACAAAATAACCTCCCTTGGGGTTTGTCCAGTGCCAGAGATCTCCATTGCCGCCGAGTTCTTCATTAAGAACCTTCTGGCAAGCTTCGAACTTCGGACGGAGTATTGCTGCGTGCTTCATCATGTGAGCATAAACAGCCTCGCTGTCCGGAAGGAACCTCGCGTGAGCTAACTGGTTTACTTTATTAGTGCAGATAGCCTGGGCATTAAGGAACTTCTTTGCCCAAGTCATGTTGTCCTTATTTGCTGCGAAGCATGAGATTCCGCCGCCTGCAAATGTGATCTTCGAGGATGAAGCGAACTCATATACCCTGTTTGCGTGGCCATAGCTCTCGCAAAGAGAAAGCATATCAGGGAGCTTGCCCCATGTGTTTCTGTCCTCATAGAGGTGGTGGCAGACATAAGCATTGTCCCAGAAGATCCTGAAATCAGGTGCTGCTGTCTCCATTTTCGCGAGTCTCTCGCAAACCTCTGCAGAATAAACTACTCCGTCAGGATTGCTGTAGCAGGGAACGCACCAGATACCCTTAACGTTCTCATCCTTAACGAGGTCTTCAACAACGTCCATGTCAGGACCATTCTCTGTCATGGGAACTGCGATGAGCTCAAAGCCCATTGTCTCAGTAACTCTGAAGTGTCTGTCGTAACCGGGAGCAGGGCAAAGCCACTTTCTGCCTTCGACCTGTGACCAGGGCTTGGGTGAATCGACTTCACCGAAGACCATCGAACGCATGAGCGCATCGTACATCTGGTTCAGAGATGAGGAGTTGCCCATAAAAAGATTATCCTTGTCAGTTCCCAGAAGCTCTGCGAATACAGCTCTGATCTCCTCGATACCGGGAGCGATACCGTAGTTTCTCGTGTCTTCGTTCTTAGCGGTCTTAAAGCCGTCCTTAAGTGTGTCGTATATGTCGTTGGAAAGATCCAGCTGAACCGGAGAAGGCTTTCCGCGGGTCATGTCGAGCGTAAGATTAAGTGCCTTGCACTTCTCATAGCGTTCGTTCAGCTCTTCCCTGACTTTGAGGAGCTCTTCTTTTGTCATCTCGCGGTAACCCTTCATGATAAGCCAACCTTCCTAAAATGAAATTTTGAAATTTAAATCTTGCATTTTTGACAGAGTTTCCCCCTCAAAAACCTCAACAATTATAGTCTATTAACTTAGTAAAGCAATAAATAAAACTTGCCAAAATGGCATTTCTTCTTCTCAAAAATGCATTTTTCGGTAAATTCGGCACTTTGCACATCAAAAGGGCACAAAATCGACCCGCAGTATATTACCTTGCTTATCGTGGGTTACCATTGCCACTTCGAAAATGATGTTCCTGTCATAAAGATTGTTTTCCATCACGTAATAATCCGCTGTCTTCATGACTTTCCGCCTTTTAGAGGCCGTTACCGACTCCGCTGAATCCGGGTAAGTCCCTCTGTTCTGCCTGGTCCTGACCTCAAGGATATGGATGTCCCCGCCCTTTTCCGCGATTATGTCTATCTCCCCTACGTTATGAACCGTGTAGTTTCTGGAAATTATGGTAAATCCCTTCTCCTCAAGGAGTTTTACAGCGGAATCTTCGCCTTTATCACCAACAAAGCGCTTAAATGTTAGATTTCTTTCCTTCATATGCCACCTGTTTATCTTGTTTTTTTGATAATTTTCATATATGTTGTAATGCGTACTTTAGTGCCTTAAAATTGTCTTATTACAATCAAAGGGAAGATTATGATTGCCGGAACACCTGACATAAAGGTTTTCTTTGATGCTCTCGGTGAATGCACCGAAGGTCTGTTCAGCAACGACTTCAAGAAGTTTGCCGAATATCTTTCGATCGGTAAGATCGAAGATACGCAGATAATCAGCGGCAGGCCCGTATCCAAAAATGTAGACTATCTTTCAGACAACATCGGACAGGAATTTTTCGAGGTTACGCTGGGCAGCAGCGATTCCGTCACATCCATAATCAGATTCACATATAAGCAGTTCCCTCCCCAGAAGACTGTCGAGCAGGAAGAATTCATGAAGATATTCAGAGCTGCCGTCTCGCACAAGATCGTAGTCGACCGCTTAAGCCGTCAGTATTCATTCCTCTACAACAACGACATAGAATTCGGAATGCACAATCCGAACTATCTGTTCAACAAATTTGACGAGATGTTCGCATCAGGCGTCGCAACAAAATATTCCGTAGCCTTCATTAACATCAAGCACGTCAACCAGCTCAACAGATACTTCGGTTCTGATATTGCAGGTTCGGCTATCAAGCTTTTCGGAGCTAAGCTGAACAACTTCCCTGACGAGAGCAAAGGCGAATTCGCAGTCCATTTAGGCGGCGACAACTTTGTCGTAGTATTAATGACTTCGCGCCTGACCGAACTCGAAGAATTCATTTCCTCAGTCCCCGTCACCCTGACATATGGCGGCGACAAGTTCGAGCACATCTTCAGCTGCAGAGCCGGCATCACGACCATCCGCCCCAGCCACCGTTTCGGCAACCATGTAATGGGCGAATGCTCACAGGCCTACAGCTATTCGAAAAAGAACAACCTCGATATCGTCTACTACTCCGAAGAGATCAATGAAAAGAACCACAACAACACAGAGACTCTGAGCAGAGCATTAAACGAGCACAAGTTCCTTATCTACTATCAGCCTGTTATCAGTCTCGAAGATAAGCCGAAGCTGCACGCTGCCGAAGCTCTCGCAAGGTGGCCTCTGGACGGCAGGATCATAGCGCCCCAGGAATTCATCACGCTCGCCACCGACTCCGGTATCGTTACGAAGATCGATTTCTACGTTCTCGAGAACGTCTGCAAGAACATCAAGTCCTGGCAGGAACAGGGTCTTTCCATCGTTCCTATCTCGATCAACTTCTCCGGCCGTCACCTTTTCAACTCTTCCATCGCATCAGACATCCTCGAAGTTATCGACAAATACGGCGTTGACCACAAACTCATCGGAATCGAGTTTTCAGAACCCGACTTCACACAGAGAATGCCTATCCTCAAAGACGTCAGCCACGCACTCAGCGAAGCCGGCATCCTTGTTACTCTCGATAAATTCAGTACCGGCCAGTCCACTCTCACCCTGCTCCACGACATGGATGCGAGTTACGTTAAGATCGGCGCTGACAGATTTGACCCTGACGACACGAAGGGCCGTATCATTACGAACAACATGATCAACCTCGCAAACATCTTAGGCTACAAGGTAATCTGCGAAGGCGTAGAGTCACAGAAGCAGGTCGAAGATCTCAAAATGTGCGGCTGCAACCTCTTCCAGTCTTTCTTCTATGACAAGCCTTTGTCCGAGAGATTCTTCGTCAACAGACTCCAGAACCCCTCATATGAGCTCGAGGCTGTAATGAGCACACCGGTCGCAGCAGTCCCTGCAGCGGATACCGTTGGAAGCAGTTCTGCCCCTTCAGCAGCTCCGGAAGCTACTATATAAACTCTCATTTTCAATTTGTTGTTGCTGCTCTCACGATATGCACTTATTTGTGCTATATTATTGCTAATTTTCATTAATAAGAGGTATTACTATGATTTCCAAGAAAATGGCTGAAGCTCTTAAGGGCGGTTCAGAGATCCGTAAGATGTTTGAAGAAGGCGGCAGGCTTAAGGCTATCTACGGTGCTGACAATGTATACGATTTCTCGATCGGCAACCCCGACTTAGAGCCTCCGAAGGAAGTTTTCGATGCTCTTAAGGATCTTGCCAACAATCCGACACCCGGCATGCACGGATATATGCCTAACGCAGGATATCCTTCCACACGCCAGATCGTAGCCGAGAAGCGCGGCAAGGAAGCCGGAATGGAGATCGGACCTGAGGCTGTATGCATGACAGTCGGAGCAGCTTCCGCTATGAACGATGTTCTGCACTCTATCCTTGACGCTGATGACGAAGTAATCCTTCTCGCGCCTTATTTCATGGAATACAACGGCTATGTTGCCAACCACAACGGCAAGGTCGTCATCGTACAGACAGACGATACATTCATGCCTGTAATCGCAGATATCGAAAAGGCTATCACTTCCAAGACAAAGGCAATCATCGTTAACTCACCTAATAACCCGTCCGGTGTTGTATATCCCGCTGAGCTTCTTACAGCGCTCAACGACATGCTCAAAAAGCAGGACCACACGATCTATGTGATCAGCGACGAGCCTTATATTGACTTGGCTTACGACGGAGCTGAGGTCCCCTGCGCGCTTAAGTATATAGACAATCTCATCATCTGCTTCTCATGGAGTAAGTCTTTGTCACTTCCGGGCGAGAGAATCGGCTATACGCTCGTTTCTCCTAAGTGCGCTGATTTCGCAGAGCTTACAGGTGCCATCGTTCTTTCTAACAGAACATTGGGAAGCGTTAATGCTCCTGCTATCTGGCAGAAGGTTATCGAGAAGTCCATTTATGCGAAGGTCGATGTTGCTAACTACGAGAACAGAAGAAACCTTCTTTACTCCAATATCGTTGACGCTGGATTTGATGCAGTTAAGCCCAACGGCGCTCTCTACATCTTCATGAATACTCCTAAGGGACTTACTGATGAAGAGTTCGCCAAGATCTGCGCTAAGCAGAATCTCCTTCTCGTTAAGGGTTCGAGCTTCGCACGTCCCGGTTACTGCCGTCTCGCATTCTGCGTATCCGAGACATCTATCAGGAATTCCAGAAAGGCATTCTTCGCAGTTGCCGAAGAACTGGGATTAAGCCACAGAGCAGAGCTCTAATCCGAAGGAATAAGTGTAACGATAAAGCGCCAGCTGTTACCTTTTTCCCTGGCACAGGTCACCAGAGTGATCATTATCGGATAATCGCTTGAGGTGCCGACATAGTTTTGAAGATCATAGGGTGAACAGTAATAAGTACCGTTCACCCTATAATTATGCATAAAGCCATCGGGTGTGGTTATCGTGACGGCATCGTCTTTCTTTATCTTCGTAAGCTTGTCAAATATCGTGTGAGTGATCGTATTTCTGTGTCCGACTATTACCGCGTTTCCTTCTGTCTCCAGGCGGGCGGTATTCTTCATCAGTATTACGCCATACCTCATGGCCAAAGAGGTATTCTCTTCCCATATCGGTTCTTCTATACCTAACGAAGGTATCTCTATAGTTCCTGCCAGATGCAGGGACGCACAAGCCTTGTCATTACCTGTACAATAGCCTGTGATCCCGATCCAGCTGTCCAGGATATCAGTATCCTGTTCGCCTTCTTCGCCTTCAATGGAAAGATAATCGCCGGAAGGAACTTCGAAGACCACTTCTCCTGTATCCTTCTTTTCCAGTATCTCTTCTTTTACAGACTCTCTGACATATGATTTCGCATATTCTTTTAAGCCGGCCAGAAGGCCCGTCAGGGATGCAAGCGTTATAGCTGTTATCAGAATTACTTTGCGGAACTTATTTACCATCTTCTTGTCCTTTTGATCCTTTTTCTTTTTACTTCAACAGAAATAACTGCAACACCTGCGCCGATCGAAATGAAGAAGATCACAAAACCCCAGACGGATTCACTATTTAATAACTCTCCTGATATCGGAAGATCGGTAACAGCTAAGCTCTGGTCTTTGTTATTGAGATCTTCATGGGAAAGAACTCTTATATCTTCATTTTGGATACCTGAAGCGATCTCTTCATCGGTCGACATGTCATAGATATTCTCGATAACTACAACAGTATCTCCGCTCTCCAAACCGGATGATTTGAACTTAATGGTTACATCAACAACGCCGGAAGGCTGCTCCGGCTCAAACTGCTGCAGCGATACGACTTCGTTGCCTTTGTTCGTGACCTTAGTACCGTCAGTCAGTTTAAGTGTCGCCTTCGCATAGTATTTGCGTCCTACTTCCAAATCGGAATAACTTACATGGTCAACGATCGTAACGGTGGAGTTCCTGAGGAATGACTTATCTCCCTTAACAGTTGTTGCAACAGTCTTGCATGACGGTCTTCGAAGTGTCTGGCCTACATCATTGATGTCTTCATGTTTTGCTATTGGCTTGTCGCTGCCTTCGATATTCAAGACTTCAAATACAACGAGGTCAACCTGATCTGTCGGCACCTTAACCTCTTCGAAGCTGACGGTCACAAAGCCTTCAGATGAATCCGGAACAAACGTGACTTCTTTGGTATATGTTTTTCCTTCAGAATCAACATAGGGCTGTCCTGTAAGCTTATCCATCAGGGTTCCGGTGACGACAAAGCTGTCACCCGGATTAAGCCCTTCGAAGCTGACTTTATCGTTGATACCTACGATCTCTGCGAGCGTTAGAACTCCCGTGTTAGTTTTGCTGTCTGTTGCAGTGGTCGATATCTTCGGCTCCACGGTTACGGTCTGCTCAGTGTCATCAAGATCGACATGCTCTGCTATCGGGATTCCCCTGAAATACAGTTTCTCCACGCACACGATAGCAAGAGTACTTGCTCCCTGTTCGAATGCCAGTTCATAAAGATAACTGCTGTCGACCTTAAACTTAACATACACATCACCTGTCACAACTTCCCTGCCCTGAGGATCTTTGCTTATTGTTCCTAACGAACTGTCTGCTTTGAATGTGACGTCTGTTATATAGTCCTTTCCGTCTTTATCCTTCAGGACTTCACCCGACATCCGGTCAACCAGGCTTCCTGAGATCTTGTATTCATAGCCTGCCGTAAGGTTTTCGAAATGCACTTTATCTTTAAGATCAATGTTCTTACCGCAGGAGACAATATGCGAACCGCTTGTATCAGTAAGCGAAGTTGATATAACGGGATTGATATCGATCTTGTTGGTAACGCTTACCTCCGTCACCTTGTTATCATCTTCTTCAGAGATCTTTACTATTCTGGACTTTCCCTCCGACCCGTCATCCCAGACAGCTTTATATGCAGGCTCCACTTTCTCATCGATCCGGTACCACCCTGTCGGAAGATTGGAAAAATAGACAGTTCCAAGTGAATCCGTCTTGCCGCCGGTCAATGCTGAAGTCTGCCATGAAGGCTCGTTCTGCTTTCCGCCGTAGCAGATAGTGAATTCAACATCGCTGACCTTTTTGTCTTCAGAAGTCTTTGTTACTTTTATCTTTCCTTCGCTTCTGTCGTTGACGACAGTCTCTGCTACTTTTTCAGTACCTATTGTGATCTTCTTGATCCATTTACCATCCGGACCATTCTCAAAGCCTTCCGGGATCTTATATGTGAACGGAACCGAAGTGCCTGAATACCCCTTATCAGGATATATTTCTGCAAGTACATAATCTCCGGCTGGAACATCAAAATGTTCAAGGTCACTTCCGCCCGCTGTTTTCCACAATACTTTTCCATTTTCTGCTGACACTCCTTCCGCTAGTTTAATAGTCATGTCTTTATTCCAAAGCTCGAAAACAAAACCTTCAGGCGTATCATCCTTGTCAGATACATTCTTATCAACGGAAAACTGACCTGACAGCTTGTTGTTCTCGCATGTAAAAGAATATGTTTTCTTCGAATCCAAACTTTCTGTTGTGAACTTATACTGATACGTCGTATCGTCGATCTTTGTCCAACCTGAATCGTTGGTATATTCAAACCCTATCTCATTTCCGTCTACACACTTAAACGCTTCATCCTTTTCGAAAGTCTCGGTCACTACATATTCCGTGCCGTACTTAACCGGAAACGAAGAAGAAGTCCATTTGCTGCCGTAAGCGTCATACCAGTTCCATGAACCGTCCGAATATTTATATGTGGCAACAAGGTCCTCTCCTTCAGTAACGGTAAATACTGTTGACGTGATGTCAAAAGACGTAGCCGTGGTCTTCTCGAGAGATATGCTGCTGCCTTCCGTAAAAAGGCCCGCGCCCTTGCTTCTGCCGGCAGTCTGATCTGTTGTCTCCATATTTGTTACGAGAATAACGTCCGAACCTGCCGTGTATGCATAATCAGTTTTAACTGTCTGATAGAGTTCTGTTCCGTCACTTTTTGCAACAGAATATTCGAGCTTTCCCTTAGAGCCGTCGGTTTCTGTAAGCTTTGCGTGGATGGTATATCCGTTCGTATCAGTAAACTTATAGATACCGGGGAGATTACCTTCCTGGTCTTTAAGGCTTTGTTTGCTGCCGTCAGGCAGGATCACACCTGTAGGCGAACCCGTCTCCTGGATATAGATGGTATCTTCATAGCTTCCTGCCTGGCCTGTCACAGGAGTCATGCTGTACTTCTGCTTTGTATAAGTCGAACCGTTCAGGACAAAGTAATCAGTATAGATGCCGTCCTGATCCTCATCACGCAGTTCACCGATAAGAACATTTAATTCAGGATCTTTGAAGACCGAGAATATCGCGCCTGTATAGTTGATCCCGGACGGATCACGCTTATCCAGCGTAAAACCCATATAGGCAACATCTTTTAACGCAGTAGCCTTAAGCCCCATAAAGCCTGTGAAGCTTCCCTTACCGGACTCCGACGAACTGCTTGCAAGTGACTTTTTAAGAAAATACCCTGATGTCGAGCTGGCGGTCCAATGCATGGCTGTACCATTCTCGATCCCCGCATAGATCGTTATGTGCTGGGCATTTGTCTTGTCGTTATTGTCATTCCACCACAAGATCATGTCACCCGGCTTAAAACCGTATTTGTTGATGATGTTGATCCACTCGTCGTTCTGGATTCCCTTCTTGCCGTTGGTCTCAAAGCTCGAAAAGTGATTCTCCGTTGGCTTGATGTTTCTTTTCTTAAGGATGCCGTTTGTGAAGCTGGACTTGATACCTGCAAAGCCCGGTCTCTCAAATCCGTATTTATCAGGCGTTCCTCCGCCTGAATAAGACAACGTCTTCTTGCCGTACGAACCTGAAGTACCGGTGATCTTTGCAGTCTTAAGAGCAACACTGTACGCGAGGCTTACTGAGCCTGCGCAGTCTATACCGTTCCAGCCGCCACCGCCCCACTGGTATTTGACGCCGTCCATTTTCTTGCAGGCTGCAAGGATCGCATCACGGAAAGCCTTCTCGCTCTTGTATCCTGCAGCTTTTGTATTGGCCTCAGAGACAAGCGCGGTAGAGCTCAATACCGCTGCATTTACATTTTCCGTACCAATAAAAAACGGCAACGTGCAGATCGCAACCGCTGCCGTCAACAGGCCGGATAATATCCTGGCTCTGTATTTTTTAAAACGTTTATATCTCACGATGCTTCCTCCACCTCATCTTCAACACGCTCGACCGTTCCGTTTTCGATGCTGTACTTGTAGATGCTGTCAGACAATCTGTCGGATGCTCTTACGTGTTCGCTGTTTGTTTCCCTTACAAGGCTGATGAGCTTCGAACTCTCCGAGAATGTCTCTGTCGAGAGAACAACAAGGTCATGGACCGAAGATGGCAGGATATAACAATCGGTTCCGATATTCTTAACGACCTTCTTAAGGACATCAGTATAAAGAAGAGCGTTCGCACCGAAGAATTCATATTCGTTGCTGACGACATACACTCTTTCTTTTTGCGGAACATCGTCCATGCCTGCAAAGGAATTAGCAACGTCCTTATCTGTTGCTCCCCAGCGCTTCATCATGCGGCTCATTGTCTCTTCGATCCTCTCGCTCTTAAAAGGGAATATCTTCTTGGTATTCTTCTTGGCCAAGCGGTATAAGATCCCTTCCGTCAGGTCTTCAACGTTAGCGATATCATGAGTAATCAGGAACCCTGAAACGCCGTGTTCATCAACGTTTACGATTACTCTGTAAACGATCGAGAGATCCATGAAATCCCTGTGGGGACAAAGGCTGATCATCTCCTGGTTCTCCTTAGTGTTTACGACCTGGAAGACTATCTTCTCCTTCATCGAAGCGAAATCAAGCTTCATTACGTCTTCAGGCATGTATTTGAGCGACTCTTCGAGGTAGATCGCCTGATTTGCCATTACCTTCTCGAAAGAATCACAATCAAGATACTGATCGTACATTCTCTCCATATAGAATGTCGGGCTGCAGTAGGATTTGGTCTTGCCCTTAGGCTTAATGACCACACCGGTAAGGCAGGTGTTAATCTTAGGGACTTTTCTCAGCTCGAGTTCGCAGTCCTGATACTTCTCAGGCATATAATCCAGGAACTCTCTCATAACGCGCTTTTTGAAACTCTCGTAATCCATCATGTTCTGATCCTCCGTATAGAAATTTGGGCATAAAAAAACGCACCCTGCCAAATAGGATGCGTTCATTTATTTACAGCTTAAGTGTAGTCGGTTTTCCAGTCTCATTCAATAGCCAAAAGTCTCAATTTTGGCACCCAAAAATCACATTTGCGGGAGGCTAATATGGCTCAAAGCCTTTGTTCAGCTGCATCACACGGCTTTTGTAACTACTACGATCAGCATTCCGGATCTTATGGAAACCGAGATCTTTTTTGCGGACTTTTTAGGATGGTTTGAAAAAGAGAACGAAGAGCCTGCGGTCAAGTCGGAATCAGTAAGCGGATAGTAAAGTCCCTTAGTAGTAACTCCCTTAACACTCTTTCCAAAGTTCCATGGGATAAGTGATACGGCAGCGCCGCCTTCATAGGAACATACGTCTACAGAAACCTTATCTTCTCCTGCCAACGGATAGCAGTATGTAATGCCGTCAGTGACAACAATGTCTCTTCCTTCGGACTTAAGTTTCAAGGAAATAGCTAGGTTCGCTATAACATGATCGATCCTGGCAGATACGGGACATATAAGCGTTACCTTATCCCCTGCTTCAGTCTTGTTAAGCGCGATCTCCGTATCAGTCCAGTCCTTTTCGACCGGATAATGCTCTGTGAATACATTATTCTTCTCCGCGAACTTAAGGCCCTTTTTGGAAATGGAGTCCATATCGCCTATTAAGATATCGGGGACGATGTTATGACGAGCCAGATAATCACAGCCTGAGTCACAGGCAATGATGACCTTCTCTTCGTCAGATGAGGAAATGTTTCTGATTACTTCAGATGCTTCATCAGGAAGCGGTCCGCCGGTTACGATAAGGTAGCGCATGACTTAAGATCTTCAATGGCCTTAGCGGGATCTTCAGCATTAAATACCGTGCTACCCGCAACAAAGAGCCTCGCGCCTGCATCGTATACTTCCTTAACGTTGTCAAGCGTGATGCCGCCGTCAACGGAAATAATCGTATCAGCACCCTTATCGTCGATTGCTTTTCTGAGCTTGGCGATCCTCTCATTTGAAGAAGGAAGATATCCCTGTCCGCCGAAGCCGGGATAAACAGTCATGATGAGGATGATATCGACTTTGCCGATATATGGGAAAACCTTCTCGATCGGCGTATCGGGATGGATCGAGATACCTGCACTTAATCCCAAAGCCTTGATGTCTTCAATGAGCTTATCGGGATCTTCGGAGCACTCGACGTGGAAAGTGATATTATCGGAACCTGCATCTGCGAAAGCCTTGATATACTTCTCCGGATTGGTGATCATGAGGTGCGTATAAAACTTCATGTCCGTATATTTGCGGATGGACTGGATCACCGGGATACCGAAAGAAATATTATTTACGTAGTGTCCGTCCATAACATCGATATGGAGGTATTCGGCATTGTTCTCAACAGCCTTGATGTCTCTCATCAGGTAGCCGAAATCCGCAGCAAGTATAGACGGTGCTATCTCAATATCTTTCATTGCTTTCTCCTATGCTTGTAATTGTTCCTATTATCGTAAAGCTCCGTATAAAAGCTCTTATATCTCTCATAGCGGCCTTCGTCGATGAGGCCTTCTGACAACGCATTCCTTACGACACAGCCGTCTTCTTTTCTGTGCGAGCAGTCATCGAACCTGCAGCCGGTCGCAATTGACGTTATCTCAGGATATCCGTAAAGAACATCCCTGTAATCGACGCCCTGGTCCTCTAATGACAGAGAAGTAAAACCCGGTGTGTCGCAGATAAAACCATCGAAAAACTCGTGAAGCTCGACATGTCTTGTCGTATGTTTTCCGCGCTTTATCTTGGCACTGACTTCGCCAGTCTCCATCAGGTCATAACCCAAAAGAGAATTGCAGAGAGTGCTCTTGCCGACACCGGAAGGTCCCGCAAAGGCGGCAATTCCATCACCTATTATATCCTTAAGATCACTTTTGGTAAGTGGCTTATCAGGTGAAGATAGCAGAACTTCGTAACCTGCCTTCGTATAAACTGAACAAAGCCTCTCACCGCCGTCTTCGTTAAGGTCGCTCTTGGTAAATATTATTACCGGCTTGATGTCTCTTAATGAGCACACCAGGAGCATCTTATCGAGCAGTGTTAAGTCAGGTTCAGGGTTCGTGACCGAGAACGTCAGCAGCATTATCGACAGGTTTGCCACAGGCGGCCTCGCGATAAAGCTAACGCGCTCTTCGATATCGGTAATGACATAAGGAATATCCGGGTCGCCCGAAGGCATAATGGAAACCTTATCGCCTATGGCAGGCTTAATGCCCTTAAGCCTGAACTGGCCTCTTGCAGCACACTGGACGTATTCATTCCTGCCGTCGTTTTCGAAGCGGACGGTATAAACACCGCCCACACCCTTAGTGATTACGCCTCGAAAAGAATCGCCATCTGCCATCTTCCCTTTACCTTATCCGTTATTACCCTGATCCTGGTTTTGGTTCTGCGGATCAGGATCGTCTCCACCCGGATTCGTATCCGGCGGAGGCGGAACAGGTGTGTTCGTCGGCGGAGGCGGAACAGGTGTATCCGTAGGCGGTACCGGCGTATTGGTCGGAAGTGCCGAGAATACGGCTGTATATGTCGTGCTCTCCTTAACAACGAATGTGAAATTAGGTAAGTAGCCTACTACGTTGCCCAAAGAGTCCATCCAGTATTCGAACTTGAATCCTGTTGCAGGTGTAGCTGTGAGCGTTACCTGAGTATTGAGGTCATATTTACCGGAACCTGATACGGTACCGCTGCCCTTTACAGCGATATCAACTACAGCCTGAGGAGGTGTAGGAGTCGGTGTGCCGCCGTTCTGGTAGTCTTCCTTAGTACCTACGTAAAGCTTGACTGAAGACTTTCTTCCTACAGTCGTACCGGCTACGGGGTTTGTAAGGATTACATACTGCTTCTTTGCATCGAGAGCAAGAACTTCAGGTGAACCTTCAACAGTGTAGTTAAGGTTAGCTTCCTCAAGTTTCTTCTTAGCTTCTGCAACGGTATTACCGACTACATCAGGAACAACGGACGATGTCGGTTCTGTAGCATAGATAATGATTACCGTCTCACCTCTTAATACCTGTGTACCTGCTTCAGGCTCAGTCCTGATTACGAGACCTGCTTCAGACTTGTCTGTAGCCTCATAACGGAGTACAGGTGTAAGACCAAGTTTCTTAAGTGACGTAAATGCGTTCTCGTAATTGGAACCTGCATAATCCTGCAGGATAATGGATTCATCTGCTGAAGATACGGTAATGACGAGAGGATTAAGCCTGTTGGTGGTCGAGATGGTAACACCTTCCTTAATGCTCTGTGCGATAACAATACCGGGTTCCTTATCTGTGACCTTGTAATCGATCGTGTAGTATACCTGGGCTGCATTAAGTCTGCCGATAACCTCATCTGCCGTCAGGCCCACGTAGTTCTCGACCTTATAGTCAGTATTAGTCTGGATCGCCGTGGCATTGCCGACAGCTCTTATTACCAGGATTCCGATACCTATAAGAACACCGATAATGACAACGACAATGAGAGCAAGAAGAACATTATCCCTGAATCTGGAGATACGTCTTGCTTCAGCGCTTTTCTCGATCTCTGAGATCTTCTCATATTCAGGATCCTGTCTGAAAGAGATCGTTGTATCTGAGTTGACAGCCTTTTCGGGCACATTGGAAATGACGCCGTATACGCCGTTAGGGTCAACGAGCAAAGAGTCGAGCTCCGTTACGAGCTGACGCATCGTCTGGTAGCGTCTCTCGGGGCTCTTCTGCATACATTTTGCGATGATCGAATCAAGACCCTTCGGGATTCCCTGCATGAGCGATGAAGGAACCGGAGGTGTCTCCTGCAAGTGCTTAACTGCGATAGCAACGTTGGAGTCTCCGTCGAAAGGAAGTCTTCCCGTTACCATCTCGAAAAGTGAAACGCCCAAAGAATAGATATCGGACTGAGGGCCTACATTACCGCCTCTTGCCTGCTCGGGCGAGAAGTAATGAACAGAACCCATCTGGACGCCGGTCATAGTGATCGTTGTAGATGAAGCGGCACGGGCAATACCGAAGTCCGTGATCTTTGCGACACGGTCACGTGAGATGAGAATGTTCTGAGGCTTGATGTCTCTGTGAACGATTCCGTTCTGGTGAGCGTAATCCAAAGCAAGACCGATCTGGATAACGATCGGGACTGCATTTCTCCAGTCTAAGTGACCGTTCTGGTTGATAAGGTCTTTTACCGTGATACCTTCGATATATTCCTGAACGATATATCTGAAATTGCCTTCGTGTCCTACACCGTAGACTTTAACGATATTTGCATGATTTAAGGAAGCAACTGATTTTGCTTCTGCATCAAATCTTCTGATGAACTCATCGTCTGATGCGAACTCGGGCTTAAGGATCTTAATGGCAACGTTTACGCCGGTATTCATATCGATTCCGAGATACACGTTTGCCATACCGCCTGAGCCTATGAGCTTGACGATCCTGTACTTATTCGCAAATATCATGCCCTCCGGGCCGTGAACCTGATTTGCCATGTTTCCCCCTATAGTTCGGTTACGGGCTCTGCCCTGACTATTGTAACCGTAATATTATCTGTACTTTGTCCTTCGAGCGCCTTGGCAACAAGCTTGCTGCAGATGCTTTCAGGTTTGTTTCTTTCCATTGTGCAGGCCTTGAACTGTTCGTTGCTCATATAGGAATAAAGCCCGTCTGAGCACAGGAAGACCAGATCACCATAACTTATATTATAACTGTAAATATCAGGATTAAGATACTGGTTCTCCCCGACGACCTTGAGGAGCCTGGATCTGCCGGGATGGTATTTCGCATCATCTTCAGATAAAAGACCCTTTTTGACGAGCTTTGCAGCCTCGTTGTGATCTTCGGTGAGCTTTATAAGTTCTGATCCGTGCAGGAGATATCCTCTGGTATCGCCGATGTGGGCTATAGTAAGTTCCGTTCCCTTGAGGAGAGCTACCGTAAGCGTCGTGCACATTCCCATGCGCTCCCTGTTTTCGAGGCAGTCGTGAAGGATCATGATATTTACTCTGTTAAAAATAACTTTGAGAAACTGGGGAAGCTCGTCTTTGCTGTCGATAAAAGCAAGGCTGTCCTTAAGAGTGCTCATGACACCGTTAACCGCAATCCTGCTGGCTATCTCGCCGCAGCACTCGCCGCCTACACCGTCGGCTACAACCATGCAAAAGTAACTGCCTATCGTCGCATAGGCAAAGCTGTCTTCGTTTGTGTCCCTTGCGGGACCTTTTTCAGACATTCCGTAAGCTAACATCTTTCTGCCTCTATTGTTCCCCTTCGGAGTTGTCCGCATGCGGCCATAATGTCGCTGCCCATCTCCCGCCTGATAGTAGCATTTATTCCGCCGGATTCAAGGATATCCCTGAATTGCTTTACTTTTGCCGGAGATGCCGACTGGAATATCGTTCCCGGCACCTTGTTCATTGCAATAAGATTTACGTGATATAAACCGCCCTTTAAGAGCTTAACGAGTTCAGATGCGCATTGGGGCGTATCGTTAACGCCTGCTAAAAGGCTGTACTCGAAAGTGATCCTTCTGCTCGTAGCCTTCGTATAGTCCCTGCAGGCCTTCATCAGCTGTTCAATCGAATACGCCTTTGCAACCGGCATGAGCTTTTTGCGGAGTTCATCATTAGGCGCGTGCAAAGATACGGCGAGATTTACCTGGAGTCCTTCTTTTGTGAATTCTTCGATCCTGGGGACAAGGCCGCATGTCGATAGCGTGATGTGTCTCGCACCGAGGTTCAATCCTTCAGGATCGTTCGCGAGCCTGATAAATCCCATAACATTATCGTAGTTATCGAAAGGTTCACCGATGCCCATTATTACAACGCTGTGCACCCTCTCGCCCAAGGCTTTCTGGGTAACAGAGACCTGTGCGAGAAGCTCTCCTGAAGAGAGGTTCCTGCCGAATTCGATCTTCGCCGATGCGCAGAAAGCGCAGCCCATGCGGCATCCTGCCTGTGAAGATATACAGACGGATATTCCTGTCTTATATCTCATTGCCACAGTCTCAATGATGTTGCCGTCGTAGAGCTTATATACGAACTTCTCGGTACCGTCCAATTTGGAAACCAGATGGTCTTTTAAGTCGAACCCGCCGAAAATGAAATCTTCTTCGAGCATCGCCCTGACGTTTTTGGGGACATTAGTCATGTCATCAGTTTTGACAGAACCTGATGAGAGCCAGCCGTAGATCTGTGATGCTCGGTACTTGGGAACGCCCCGTGTCTCGCACCAGGCTGTAAGATCTTTAAGAGTTAAATCCAGACAGAACTTATCTTTCAAGATCAATCTTCCTTTCTGTCTCTTTCCATGCGGCAGATAAAGAATCCTTCGCACTTGTCTTTATGAGGAAGGAGCGTGATCATGCCGTTAGCGACACTCTCTTCTCTCTCCTCATCCATGTATATTCCTTCTGGAAGGTATTTATCGATCGGAACCGTGTGGAACTTACGGTGTTCAGCAAGGAACGTCTCCACCTGATTCCGGTTCTCATCTGAATTAAGCGTGCACGTACAGTAGATAAGCGTTCCGCCGGGACGTACCATTTTCGCTGCGTGCTCTAATATCGAATACTGCAGAGGAATGAGCTCGTCTAATTCATCGTATGTGAACTTGTCCCTGATATCGGGTTTCCTGCCCAAAAGTCCCAGACCGCTGCACGGAACATCGCACAACACGATGTCATAAGACTTTTTGGAATCTTTATCGTCTTTGCTGATCGTCGACGCATCAGCGCAGATAGTCTCGATCGAAGTAAGACCCAGTCTCTCGCAGTTATCCTGAATGAGCTTTAATCTGGACTCGTTGATATCAACTGCATAGATATAAAGGTCATCTCTGCACATCTGAGCCATATGTGTGGACTTGCCGCCGGGAGCAGCGCAGCAGTCAAGGATCTTATCTGCTACTCTCGGATGAGCGACATGAGATGCGAGCATCGCGCCCTGGCCCTGTACGAACATACCGTATTTATTGAAGCATTCGGAATTCTCAAGGCCGTTAAGCCCGCCTGTGATCTCAACGCAGTCAGGAATGAAACCGCCCTTAACCGCAGTAATTCCTTCCTTTTTTAGTTCCTTTATGAGCGTATCCTGATCAACCTTGTGAGCATCAAATCTTACAGTGATGTTCATGGGTTCCAGGAATGCTTTGCCGATCTCGAAAGCTTCCTGCTTGCCGAAATCCTTCTTCAATATGCCGTATATCTCAGGCTTTAACGCAACCCTGATACCGGGTTTAAACTGGTCGAGATAACGCTTGGCTTCAGGAGCTTCAGCAAATTTTCTCAAGACTGCATTTACATAGCCTGCAGCTTTTTGATTGTACTTCTTTGTGATCTCAACAGAGGCATCAACAGCCGCATAAGCGGGAATGTTATTGCCGAACTGGATCTGCCATACCGCCATTCTGACCGCGGTCCTGACAACAGGATCCATAAACTCCGTCTCTTCCTTTGTAATGTGCCTTATAAGGAAATCGATCGTGAATGTATATGTCAGAGTTCCATAGAGCATTGCTCTCGCAAAATCGATCTTCTTACCTTCGGCACTTGCGATCTTATCTGCCTTCTTTATTACGAGATTGGAATAAGCATCCTTCTCATAGACCCAGTAGAGCATAAGAAAGCATAATTCTCTTTCATTATCCTCGGCAATGAGCCTCTGCAGTTCTTTTTTCTTATATTTGATCTCGTCAGACATAAGATCTCTCCTACATTACCGGATTTCCGACTGTGAAATTATGGGCGCAGTCTCTGGATAAGAGTCTCTTGCCGCCCGGCACCTGCAGTTCCTTAACCTTAAGAAATCCCTTGCCGCACTTAACAATAAGGTTCTCACCCTTTGCTTTGACTACGGTTCCGGGCATAACATCAATAAGATCTGCCGGTATCAGGGACATGTCCTCTACAACTTCCGAATCAAGTACTTTGAGCTTGTTCTCACCCTTCATTACAAATGCTCCGGGCCATGCGCTCAAAGCTCTTACCCTGTTATGAATATCTGCTGCGTCCTGATCCCAGGTGAACTCGCCTTCTTCAGGTCTTATCGGAGGGCATGAAGTTGCAAGTGAATCGTCCTGCTTTACTGATGTAAGGTCTCCTGCTACCCAAGCGTCAATAATTGAAGGAAGCTTCTCCGCGCTAGCTATAGCGAGTCTGTTCATCAGAGATTCCGTATGTTCATTGGGACCGATCTCTACTTCGACCTTATCGATGATATCGCCGGTATCCATACCGACATCCATCTTCATGAATGTGATGCCTGTTACCTTGTCGCCCTCCAATACGGCGCGCTGGACGGGCGCAGAACCTCTTCTTGCAGGAAGAAGGCTTCCGTGACAGTTGATGCAGCCATACTTGGGAAGATCCAAAACTGCCTTGGGCAGGATCTTGCCGTATGCTGCAGTAACAATGAGATCAGCATTATACGAAGAAAGCTTTTCGAGCGCTTCCTCTGTCTTTAATGTATCTGGCTGATATACCTCAATGCCGTTTTCCAAAGCCAGGACCTTTACCGGAGGCGCTGTAAGTATATGCTTACGTCCAACGGGCTTATCAGGCTGGCACAAACACAGGACGACATTATAGCCGCCATCAATAAGAGCCTTGAGATTCGTCTGTGCGAATTCAGGCGTTCCCATGAAAATTATCTTAAGTTCACGCCTGTCCATCTGATCAGTCCTCAACGTCTTCCGTCTTATAGATCTTGCCGTCAACGGATTTATCGATAAAGAGAATGCCGTTCAAGTGATCGTTCTCGTGGCAGATACATCTCGCGAGAAGGTCATCAGCTTCTAATTCGAACTCGTTGCCGTTACGATCCAATGCCTTGACCTTAACGTGTGAAGGTCTTTCGACTTCGCATGTCCTGCCGGGTACGGAAAGGCAGCCTTCATGATCTGTCTGTGAACCTGAAGCCTCAATGATCTCAGGGTTGATGAATTCGATAAGTCCATGCTCATCGCCTACATCTACTACGAATACTCTTCTTAACACACCGACCTGGGGTGCGGCGATTCCTATTCCTCTTCCCTCGAAATACATAGTGTCAGCCATATCATCCAGGAGCTTAATGATCCTGGGTGTGATCTCTTCTACAGGTCTGCTTGTCTTGCGAAGCAGCGGGTCACCTTCAATAACCAAATTTCTTAAAGCCATCTTATGGCCTCCAATCCATATTTTTCCTCATATATTATAAATTATTATATATGACAAACAAGTGCCGAAGATTTGCTCCGGCACTTGTCATTTTTAGTCTAAATTGTCTAATGGATATCAGAGATCCCAGGAACTTATATATTTCTTCTGCTCTTCCGTAAGCTTGTCGATCCTGATGCCCTTTGTCTCCAAGAGGATCTGCGCAACCCTGTTGTCGATAACTTCAGGAGTCTGGTATACGTCTATAGGAAGTCTGGCCTTATTAGTAGCAATATACATTGCCGACTGAGCCTGCAGCGCAAAGCTCATGTCCATGATCTCTACAGGATGTCCGTCACCTGATGCGAGGTTAACGAGCCTGCCCTCTGCAATTACGCAGACGGTCTTACCGTTCTTAAGCTTATAACCGATGATGTTGTTTCTAAGTTCACTGGAATCCACGCAAATCTTCTTCAATTCGGCAACACTTACTTCGCAGTCGAAATGGCCGGCATTGCAGCATACAGCGCCGTCCTTCATTGCCTCAAAATGTCTTCCTACGATTACATCCTTACAGCCTGTTACAGTAACGAAGAAATCGCCCAAGGAAGCTGCCTCGTCCATGGTCATGACCTGATAGCCTTCCATGATCGCTTCGCATGCCTTAACGGGATCGATCTCCGTAACGATTACCTTGGCGCCAAGTCCCTTTGCCCTCATCGCAACGCCTCTGCCGCACATGCCGTAACCTGCGACAACTACAGTCTTACCGGCTACTACGAGATTTGTTGTAGCCATTATTGCTGTCCAAACGGATTGACCTGTTCCGAATCTGTTATCGAAAAGGTGCTTGCATCTGGCGTCATTTACAGCGATAACGGGATAAAGAAGCTTGTTCTCACCCTTAAGTATCTCAAGCCTGTGAACGCCTGTAGTAGTTTCTTCACAGCCGCCCAAAACATTTGCTGCCATATCCTTCAATTCGGAATGAAGGAGAAGAGCGAAATCGCCGCCGTCATCGATTACGATATCAGGCTTAAATTCCAATGCTTTCTTAAGTCTTCCCCAGTAATGCTCTTCATCATCACCGTGAACCGCATAAACGTTCATGATATCGAGAGATGCAAGGCCTGCAGCAACTTCGTCCTGCGTGGACAAAGGATTGCAGCCTGTAAGAGCTACCTCTGCACCGCCTCTGGCAAGAGCTCTGGCAAGGCAGGCTGTCTTAGCTTCGACGTGTACTGATACAGAGATCTTCATGCCTGCAAAAGGCTGCTTTTCAATGAGCTCTGCTTCAATAGCTCTTAATACCGGCATATTGCGGTACGCCCATTCAATCTTTTCCAAGCCCTTAGGAGCAAGACTGATATCTTTTACTTCATAGTTAAACTTTGCCACGAATTACCTCTTTCTATACGTCTTCAGACGTTAATCCTGTTAACAAACTCTTTTACCAGCGCACAGCTGTTCTCAGATGCCATTGAAGCATTCTCAAGCACTTCCTTCTCGGATAACGGATTGCCGGAAATACCTGCTGCCATATTTGTTATGCATGACATTGCAGCAACCCTGATACCCATGTGAGATGCAGCGATCGCTTCCGGAACAGTAGACATTCCGACGCAGTCTGCGCCCATCACGCGCAGCGCCCTGATCTCTGCAGGAGTCTCATACTGAGGGCCCTTGGTATATGCATAAACGCCTCTGCTGATCCTTATATTCAGGTCTCTGGCACTGTTGACCAGAGTATCTGTAAGCTCAGGGTCGTAAACATGGCACTGGTCGGGAAATCTCGTGCCGAATTCTGCTATATTGGGACCTCTTAAAACGGGCTCTGCATTAAAAGAGATATGGTCAGTTATGGCCACTAATTCAGGCACTTTCATCTCAAGATTGATACCGCCGGAAGCATTGGTCAGGAGCAGGATCTTAACACCCAGTCTGCCCATTACCCTGACATAAAAAGTAACTGTCTCCATCGGATAGCCTTCGTAGTAATGGAACCTGCCGTTCATCATGAAAACAGGCTTTCCTGAAAGCTGCCCAACAATAAGGGAACCCTTGTGTCCGGGAGCTGTGGATACCGGGAATCCCGGAATGTCCTTATAGGGAATCTCTATGGCGTCCTCAGCCATCTCAGAGAGCGGACCTAATCCGGAACCCAGAACGATGCACACCGAAGGCAGTGTTCTGTCAGACAAAACGCTCCTGATATAATCAGCAGCGCCGTCTACACGTTCAATAAATTCGTTAATATCTGTAATCATGTGACAATTATATATTTTTTTATTTATTTTCGCGACTAAACTGATCAGAAAAAGCCTTTCTATTTGAGAAAACGCTTCTTCAATGATTTATTGTGCCCCAAATTTTCTATATTTATTTTTGGGGCAAAAAAAGGCCTGTTTTATGCCCCAAATTTTCATATATGTTTTTTGGGGCACAACGGCCATCATTTCCATTATGGTAAAGCCCTCCTATAGTTAAACCCACAAAATAAAGGTTGTCCCGTTATGAGACAACCTTTATTATCAGTTCTTGTTTTCGAAAACAAAGTATTACTTCTTACCGCAGCAATCCTTATACTTCTTGCCTGAACCGCAAGGGCACGGATCGTTTCTTCCGACCTTGGAAGAATCACGCTTGATAGGTGCCTGAGGAGCATTGTTTCCTGCAGAACCCTCAATGCGCTTGGAAGCAGACTGAGGTGTAACAGCAGCTGCACTAGCGTGGCTCTCCTTCATCTCCTTGACCTGGGGCTTAGCCTCGATATGAGTCTCAGGTGTAAATCTTGCTCTCATGATGAACTTAACAGCGTCATTCTGGATGTTCTCGTTCATCTCTTCGAACATAGCAGAACCTTCGAGCTTATACTCGACAACAGGATCGTGCTGGCCGATACTTCTCATTCTGATGGAGTTGGAGAGCTGATCCAAAGCGTCGATGTGATCCATCCACTTGAGGTCAACTGTTCTTAAGAGGATCTGGCGCTCAGCTTCACGGAATACTTCCTGAGTGATCTCCTTCTCCTTCTCGGCAACAAGTTCCTTAGCCTCATCAGCGATCTTCTCTGCAAGTTCATCACAGTCAGGGATATCCTTGCTGTCATCCTGAACGAGAAGAACTGAAGGAAGCTGGCCGAAGATCTCTTCAAGGAGCTTACCTAATGAGTATCTCTCAGTTGAAGTGATCTTACCGTCAAGAGCAAACTGGTTGCAGACTCTGGATGCAACACGCTCGATCATCTGGAGGTAGATACCGTGTACGTCCTCACCCATGATGACCTGTTTTCTCTGATCGTATGTGATAGTTCTCTGTACGTTGTTAACGTCGTCGTATTCGAGGACGGACTTACGTGCTGAGAAGTGCATTGCTTCGAGCTTCTTCTGTGAGCTGTCGATAACCTTTGTAAGGGATCTTACCTGGAGTTCCATATCGTCTTCGATGCCAAGGCTCTCGTAGATAACGGAAACTCTCTCACCGCCGAAGATTCTAAGGAGATCATCTTCCAGAGAGAGGAAGAACTTGGATCTTCCGGGGTCACCCTGACGTCCTGCACGTCCCTTTAACTGGTTATCGATACGTCTTGATTCGTGACGCTCTGTACCAACGATGTAAAGGCCGCCCAATTCTCTTACTTCTGCAGCTTCGGGAGCGAGCTCAGCCTTATACTTGTTCTCGAGATCGGTAAATCTCTGTCTTGCCTCGAGGATAAGCTCATCATCTGTCTCGTTGTGAGCTGTGGATGCTGTGATCAGGTCTTCTGTATAACCTAATCTTCTCATCTCCTGAAGAGCCATAAATTCAGCGTTACCGCCCAAGATAATATCGGTACCACGGCCTGCCATGTTTGTAGCGATAGTAACCGCACCCTTACGGCCTGCCTGGGCAACGATCTCAGCTTCTCTCATATGGTTCTTGGCGTTCAATACGTTGTGCTTGATTCCGTACTTGGAGAAGATACGTGAGAGGAGCTCTGACTTATCGACGTTAACTGTACCTACGAGTACAGGCTGGCCCTTCTCGTTAGCTTCCTTAACTGTCTTAAGGATAGCTGCATACTTA
>JAFYJX010000006.1 GCA_017537905.1 Clostridiales bacterium
CCTTTTCAGACTCCTTATATTGTTACGGACGTCGTCGATATTGCCCGACTCGTATGCCGTCTCAAAAAGTGCCAGAGCATATTCTCTGCCTGTCGTCTTCATTTCGCCTCACCCATTTTGTCGATCGCGTCATCAATGAGATCCCTGTGGTCATCCATATTGATCTCACGTCTGATGATCTGCTCGGAGATAACCTGGGAAACATCAACGATTTCCTTTTTGATGGTCTCTCTGGCTTCACGTCTGTCACGTTCAATGTCAGCTTTGGCTTTCCTGATGATCTGGTCAGCCTTTTCGCGCGATTCGTAGAGCATGATCTCATTACGCTCATTCGCACGCTCGACAGCCTCGTTGATGATCTCATCAGCCTTCTGATCTGCAGTAGCGATCTTGCCTTCCCAGCCTGCCTTCAGGTCATTCGCCTCCCGGCGGGCTTTCTCGGCCTTCTTGTACTGTGTCTCGATCTCGTTCTCTCTTTGAGCCTTGATCTTCTTTACCGGCTCGAAAAGGAACTTCTTCAGGATCAGGAAAAGGATCACCAGGTTTGCCAGTGATATCACTACCTGCCAGATATTTATCGAAATAATATCCAGATTCTGCATTTTGCTTTGGCTCCGTTATCAGTTGCCGACAGCCTTCATCAAGATGTCTACGAATCTTCCGGGCGCAACGAAGATCAGAAGGATCGCGATAACCAGCGCGTAAAGACCTGTTGTCTCCGCAACGGCGCAGCCCATGAGCATCGTCGTAGTTACATCACCTTTGCATTCAGGCTGGCGTCCAATAGCTTCGCAGGCCTTTGCAACAGCATGACCTTCACCGATACCAGGACCGATACCAGCGATCATGGCGCATCCCGCACCGAGAGCGCAGCCGCCAAGAATGATTCCGATAGCAAGTTCTAACATGTTCAACCTCCGTATATGTTTGTAGAATTTATTTTGTGTTTATGCGCTTTCACGCTTGTCCGCATTCATAACCGCAGCACGTGCTGCCCTTCTTTCTTCACGCCTCTTTTTCCTGGCCGCATATTCTTCGGCAGGGAAACCTCCGGATATATAAAGCATTGTCAGCATCGCGAAAATAAATGCCTGGAGTCCGCCGCTGAAAAGATCGAAATACAGGGACAATACTGCAGGGATACCGATCCTCAGATACGGGAAATCGGAAAGCGCTCCCGGCAGGAACTGGAATATCGTCTTCGACAGGCCCGAAAGACCGACAGCTACAAGGATCGAGATGATCGAACCTGACAATACGTTGCCGTAGTGACGGAATGCCATTGAAACAGGAGTCGCAAACTCACTGATGATATTAAGCGGCGCGAGGAGCGGGACCGGCTGTCCGAAGCTCTTGAGATATATCCACGGACCAGCCTTCATCTTGTAGTACGTGATCAGGATGAATACCAATATCGCCCATCCGGCAGTTATATTGATGTCAGATGTCGGCGGGAAAAGGCCGAGCAGGGATGACAGGCTGGAAAATGCCGATAATCCGAGGATCGCTGCTACGAACGGCGCAAAGCCTTCGAAATATTCGCCCATGTTGGTCTTAACAAGATTCGTGGCTTTCTCAACGATCCATTCGGCGAGGAGCTGCCTTACGGAAACGTTTCTCGTCTTAAGGCCTGATGTAAGGAAAAGGCACAGGAACAGTATTCCAAGCATTACACACCAGGAATTGACCTGCGCTTCCGTTATGGGAAGGTCCTGTATGGGAAGCTTTACCGTAAAGAATACATGCGCGCCGGTAATGTCGATTCCCTCTGATGCAGGAACGAACAATATCTTGATAACTATGGCAGCTGCAAAAGATAAGACCGACAGCAAAAGGAAAATGATGCTCATTTTTCATCTCCCCCTTCTGCTTCAGGAGTTACGGTTTCCTCTGCTTTAGCCTGCTTTTTCTTGTCCTTGTTGAAGACCGCACGCATATAAACTCCCACTGTCGCAAAAAGCAGAGAGATTATCGTGGCAATAACGTTAAAAACATTCTGGAAGATAAGAGATATGGCAAGCAGAACGATTATCAGGGCAAATCTTATGGCGTGAGAACCCTTCATGATCTCCTTAGCCTTTTTCTCATCATTAGAGACCGCCTTCTGGACACTCAGGCCCAGGAAGAAGAAATTAAGGATGCCGATAACGGCGCCAAGGACATTTCCCAGAAGGACACTGATATCCCATTGGCCAATGATCAGGAACACTGACTGCATCAGCATACTCAGGATCAGAGTAACTATGCTGACAAACAGCGTTTCTCTCTTAACTGTAGGATCGATCTTCATGATCTGCCCGTAATCCTTTCACAACATCATTCTCTTCTACGAATGAAATTATATCACTAGGGAGTTGGCGATTTTTACAGACACGGGGACGCGTTTGCCCAAAATAAGGACAAAAATCAAAGCCTGACTAATGCAGTTTTATTAAAAAATCCTGACTGTTTTGGCCTTTAACCTATACTAAACGCCCTGATATCAAACACGTTTTCTGAAGAAAGCCCCTGGTCAGGAAGAGTTATCCTAACCGTCGCCTTTCCTTCCTGCCCGATGCTTCTTACATAGACACCGCCCATGCCGCCGTTTATATCGGCCATGGAAGGTCCCAGGACTTCGATGGGACCGTCAGTCTCCACCTTGGCCTGCCTGTTATAGAACGGCATTACATTGCCGTATTCATCAGTCACTTTTATCCTTATGGCCGCTACATCGTAAGTAGGACCCTCGATAAGCTCATTAGATGAAACATTGACATCAAGGCACAGCTTATTCATAGAGGACTTGATAACGGTCTTTACGACTTCACCATTCTTGATGCCCTCAAATCTGAACTTTGTAGCCTCTCCACCCCAGTTGCCGATATATTTTCCGAACAGAGAATATGCATCGTCGAACTTCATCTTGTATCTTGTCATGGCTTCGACCATGGTAAGCTTCATCTTGGCAGGCATATTCTCCATGCCGTAAACAGCTGAGAAGTTCAAAGCGTCTTTTACGATCTTGTTCTGCCTGTCCGAAAAGCCTTCGTTCTCCTTCATCTGGTCGCCGATGAAATCGTCTATCAGCATCGGCGGCGATACCAGGTTCTTATACGAAGAATCCTCCCGTGTATATTCCTTGATGAAGATGTCGTTCTTATACATCTTCACGCTGTCGCAGTTAGAGAAGATATAGATCTCGCCCCTGTTTCCGGCAGGATGCTCGCTAATGTCCATCGAAGAGCTGACTTCCAGCACGGGCTCAATATCCTTATTCTGGCTCGCATAAGCATAGGCAGCTATCTTAAAGTTTCTGAACATGTCGGTTACGCCGTGGTAGCAGACCCTGTCGCCCGAACCAAAGTCTTTATGTGTGTTGTAATCAAACATGCACCAGCCAAATGAACCGCAGATATCTTCGTTAGCCATAACACTGTCCAAAACATTGCAGTGCCTTAAAGCGTGTTCCTGCCTGTGGAGTTCTGAATCGAACACCTTGGTTGGGAACATGTGGCCGTTATATTCGCTGATGAAGTAGGGCTTGTTCATGTCGGACGTGACATTTTTCTTCTGCTCGCACCCTGCAGTCTTTCCGTTATGGCTGAAGTCGTTAAATGCGTAAACGTCTTCTAAAAGCGAACTCTTCTTTAAGTACCTTACGCCTGAAGTCTGACGGTAAGGGTCAAGTTCGTGAGCTTCTTTGTTTGTACGCGTATAGAGCTCGTCGCAGTCTACGGATTCATTGATCCTTACACCCCACAATATGATCGAAGGGTGGTTTCTGTACTGCGATACCATCTCACAGGTGTTGATCACAGCCTGCTCTTTCCAGGCATCGTCACCTATGTTCTGCCATCCGGGAATCTCGGTAAATACGAGAAGTCCCAGCTCATCGCATCTGTCTATGAAGTGATGTGACTGCGGATAGTGGGAAGTCCTCACTGCGTTAAGCCCGAGCTCGTTTTTAAGGATATCTGCATCCATTCTCTGCATGGACTTTGGCATTGCATATCCGACATAAGGCCAGCACTGGTGGCGGTTTAAACCACGGAGCTTTATCTTCTCGCCGTTAAGGTAGAAACCGTCAGTCTTAAATACAGCATCCCTGAATCCGAAACGCGTTGTAAACGTATCTTCCTTTCCGCCGTTTCTAAGCGTCATTGTAAGTTCGTAGAGGTTAGGCTTTTCGAGCGACCAGAGCTTTGCATCTGATACTGTGATCTCACAGTCTTTTCCGCACGGCTCAGCGAAAAGAACGTCGCCGGAATCAACTGAGGTGATCATGGCAACGAGCTCGCCTTCACCTTCGATATCGGTCTTGATCTTAACCTTTTTATCAGCGCCTGCGCTTACGAAAACGTCCTTAATGTGGTCCTTCTCTTTCACATCGAGATGCACCTCTCTGTAGATGCCGCCGTAAGTCATGTAATCGATAACAAAACCGAACGGAGGAACGTTAAGGGATTCCCTGCTGTCGCACTTGACTGCAATGACATTCTCCGTGCCGAATTTAAGATATGAAGTGATGTCAGCAGTAAAAGCCGTATAGCCGCATGAATGCTTAATTACGGACGTCCCATTTATATATACTTCCGCCTCGTGAGCGACCGCGTCAAAAGTTACGAAGACTTTCTTATCCTGCCAATCTGAAGGCACATCAATAGTCTTCCTGTAGCATGACACCATCTGATATACTTCGGCATCAAAATAGTTCAGAGGAGTTACCTTAACGGTGTGAGGGATCCTCACATTTTCCATATCTTTTACGCCCTCATAAGAAGGCATAGTCATTTCGCTGGTAAACTCAGATGACCACAGCCAGTCGTTATTGATGTCGATCCTCATAATCCTTATCTCCGGTAATTTCAGCTGACTTTTTCTATCGTATATATCCTCGATCCGAAATCGGGATAATATCTCATATTCTCATTAAACCCGCACGATGCAAATGCGCTTCTCAAATGCACACCCGCATACATCATGGCATCACCGTACATATCGTGCAACTCTGTTTCCGCATTCATCTTATAAAATCTTGCGATCAGTTTGTGCAAGAATCCGTCCTGCTTAACATGTACCGGGGCAACATAATTTACGAGCCCTCCGAAATCACGGAGATCGAACTTCATATCCCGCCCCTGCAGGTGATATTTAATATCAGGATCAAGACCCAAGGGCTTTAATACGCACCACTGGGCATTTGCGTGAGTTAAGATCTGCATCGTCATGGAAACAGCCTTGGACTTATCAGGAGATACGACAGTCCATGAGATCTCATTTCCGGGGAGCGGCTCTGCAGCACTGATTCCCGGAGCGCCAAGATCATCTCCGTCGCATGATCTCGAATCGTTCAATGTCGATCCCCTGTAGAACCTGCCGAACTGCATTACTTCTCTCCACTGCTTATACATGGAGATCTGGGCTCTTGCCGCATCTATGTCATCTTTGCTCATGTCGCAGAGATTGCACTCGTATCCGAGCACGCCAAATGAAGCAACGTTAAAGCGGGTTTCAATAGGCGACCTTCTTAATGTCTGGTGATTAGGGCAATCTGAAATATGCGCCGTCACTGTCGACATCGGATACCCGTAACTGTATCCGGTCTGGATCTCTGACCTCGCCACAGCGTCCGAATCGTCGCTCGCCCAGATCTGCGGGAAGAAGCTTAAGATTCCCAGATCAAACCTGTTGCCGCCTGATGCGCAGCCCTCGAAAAGGATCTGCGGGAACTTATTTGTCAGCTCACGCATGACGCGGTAAAGGCCCAGGATATATCTGTGACACACTTCACCCTGCCTGTCAGACGGAAGCACCTTCGAAAAGATATCCGTAAAATTCCTGTTCATGTCCCACTTAACATAGGAGATGTCAGCAGATGAGAAAACATCGCTCATGGCCTTTATGATGTAATCCTGCACTTCAACATTTGCCAGATCCAATACCATCTGGTTTCTGCCTTCGGAATGAGCTTTTCCGGGGATTTCCATCGCCCAATCAGGATGTGCGCGGTAAAGCTCGCTGTTGCGGTTTACCATCTCGGGTTCGACCCAGATACCGAAATCGAGGCCGAGCTTACGGACCTTATCACAGATGCCTTTTACACCGTGAGGGAGTTTCTTTTTATTCGGATACCAGTCACCTAATGAAGAGGTGTCATCGTTTCTTTCGCCAAACCATCCGTCGTCCATGACAAAGAGTTCGATGCCGACTGACTTCGCTTTCCTCGCCAGGCGGAGGAGCTTGCCCTCGCTGATCTTAAAGTAAGAAGCTTCCCAGGAATTTAAGAGAACTGGCCGAAGTCTGTCTTTCCACGGACCGCGCAGGATATGCTTCGACACGAAGTCGTGCATCTGCCCGCTCATTCCGTTGTACCCCATAAAGGAATACGTCATGACCGCTTCAGGCGTCAGGAAAGACTCTCCTTTCGATAGATTCCAGGAAAAACCTGTAGGATTAATACCCGTGAGGAACCTCACTTTGCCGAATGGGCTCTTCTCAACGGAACTATAGTGATTGCCGCTGTATACGAGATTGAAGCCGTAAACTTCGCCATATTCTTCCGAAGCACCGCGCCTGGAGACCATGACAAAAGGATTGGCGCGGTTCGATGAATTGCCCGTAAAGCTGGAATTTACAAGGCGCGCTGAAGACACGGACATATCAGTCCTCTTCATCTCCCTTGCCCATGCACCCGTAAATGTGCTGAACACGTAGTTGCCGGGATCAAGATCGAGCTGGGAGCTCATGATCTTTTCTATCCTGATATCGCCGTCGCCTTCATTTGTAAGGCGTGCGCTTCTGGTGATCACATCAGTGTCAGAATAAACTGAATAGATAAGCTCTAACGTCAGATTATTATCCTTGTCCTTCAAAGTCAGAGTAAGTACCTCAGCATCTTCGCCGTAGGATGTGGGAAGGCCCTCTGTACCGCCGTCTCTGCCTGTGCTCTGTTCGAACTTCTCGAAAAGAAAATCCGATGTCAGACTCCCGTCAGAATTGATCACTTCGATGAAGGCTTCCCTCAGGTCGCCCTTGCCGTAAGAACTCATCTCAAGACGCATATCGTCCAGGGAGAAATTGCCTGCTTCAGGCGAATAGACAGAAGTCGTGCCCGGAGCAAATTCATGCTGTTCGGTAAGTCCGTCAGCATCGTCCATATGGATCCTGCGCCCGTAATAAAGGTGCTCTATATGGCCCGTATCCAGAACCTTCATAGCGTAAGTCGTATGAGCGGTATCAAGGACAAATAATGGGGCTTTGTCTCCTTTTACAGTGATCATGGTAATCAGCTCCTTGATTTAAGTTCCTTTGTGATCTCAGCAAGCTTCTTATCTGTCAGGATATACTTTGCTTTGAATATAAGCAATGCGATTATGAGGACAAATATAGGTGCGAGTGTCATTACCATACGAAGGCCGAATACTGCGCTCGTATCGATCGTCTCAACAACGTTATTCTTTAAGTTTGCAACCTTTGCCATAAGAACGCTTAAGTTCATATCTGTGTTGCTCTGTTCCTGAATCTTAAATACAGTAAGGCAGATCGATGCAACAAGTGCTGCAATTCCTGATGCGAGCTTAACTACGAATGTCTGCATTGAGAAGATAACTGACTCATCTCTTCTGCCGTTCTTAAGTTCACCATAGTCACATGTGTTAGCGAGGAATATGGTGCAGATTACGTTTAAGATACCTACAGCTCCCATGATGAAGAAGCCGGGTACGAAGAACGGATAAACACTCTTTGTTCCGAGGATCGATAAAGCAAGCAGGATAACGTATCCAGCGATCGCCGCAAACACACCGATGTAGAAGATCTTCAGCGTGTCGAATGCTTTTCTAAGCAGAGGGAAGAAAAGCATCATCGCAAGGATCTGCATTGCTCCTGCAAATGTGTTGAACAATGTATAATTTCCCTGCCAATTGGAACCTGCGAGATCGTACTTGAAGAAGTAGATCAGAAGGTTCGATGTGATATAAGTTGCAGTGTTAAATAATACGATCGTGATAACAATTGTCATTGCCTGATCGTTACCCAAAAGCGCCTTGAACATCTGCTTAACTGAAGGCGTCTGCATATCAACGGAGGACTTCTCCTTGATACAGATGCAGGTGATGCCGATGAAGATAATGAACAGGATGCCGACGATAAGTGAGAAATACTTAAAACCGACTCTCTCAACTTCCAATGTGGAATTCATCGAAAGATTTGCCTTGATGGAATCGCTTGCACTTATTGTTTTATAGGCATCTGAATCAACATAGAATACGAGTCCTGCTTCGCCGGAAGTCTCTGAATCCATAACGAATTCGACCTTCGAAGATTCTGCGGTAACGCCATTTATCGTGAACTCGTATTTTGTGTTGTCATTATTGAATGAGTAAACATCTTCAAATGCTCTCTCTGAACCAACAACAGTGACAGACACATCTGTCTTATCCTCAGAATATTCGATAACGTTTGAAGTCGGATTGCCGTCAGAATCTAGTTCGATCACATAAGTGTTGATCTTTGTATCTGCGGAAGTGAACTGCTTTGTGATATTTGTCGTGCTCTTTGCCGTAAGTGAAGTACCGATAGCTGTTACTGCCATAACCGTAAGGATCGTTACGATTGCAGACCCTACGCCTGCGCAGGAACGCCCTAATGCCGAGAGTCCTTCTCTCTCTTTGCCGCCCTCAGTAAATGCGGGGATCATTGACCAGTAAGGAATATCCATCATGGTGTAAGTTACGCCCCAGAGAATGTATGTTACTGCAGCATAAGCGATAAGGCCCTTGCCGTCCAATGCCGGCGGAGCTGCGAACATCAGGAAGAGAACGACGGCATTAGTGATCGTACCGATCAAAAGCCAGGGACGGAATTTGCCCCACTTAGTCTTTGTTTTCGCGACGATAACGCCCATGATCGGATCGTTGAACGCGTCGAAAACTCTGGCAATGAGAAGGATAAATCCCATTGCGATAGCAGAGGTCTTCATGATGTCCTGGAAGTAGTACAGGACATAAGAAGCTGAGAGCATGTATACCATGTCTTTACCTACGGCACCTATGCCGTAAGCAAATTTCTCTTTTCCGGTCAGACCTTTCTTAGTTTCCATATCTTGTTCTCCTTCCTTATTTCTTCATTCCCATGGCGATCTTCACGACTTCATATGCTCCGTTGTAGATCCCGAGTGATTTGTTTCTTATGATGTTTTCGCACATGCTTTTTAGCGTTGTATTGTCTTCTATAAAAAGCCTTATCATCTGCAGCGTGTGCGGAATGTCCCTGCACTCCAATGTTCCGTCGCCGATCTCTGCAGAGTGGATCGCTCCCCACTGCTCGTGTCCTCCGATGCGCTTTATAAACAGTTTCGGCACGGGATAGAAAGCTAGTTCTGAAGGCTTTGTTACGAGCACGTCGCAGGATCTCATCAGAAGGTTCGTTGCATATACTGCTTCGAAAATATTCTTGTGACAGAATAAGTGTATTCCTTCCACATCGCCTGTCAGCGCGTCATTGCAAAAGCTCATTGTTTCTTCCCAGTTATCGAAGTGAGTCACAGCGGTCTCGGCTATTCCGGGAACCATATTTTTCAGGTCTTCCCAGACATTCTGATAGTCGCCGATATTTACATATAAAGCTGCCTTTTTATTCTTTATATCAGGCATCAGTTCATTGATTATCGCTGCGAAGATCTCCTTCTGTGCGCCTGCGCCGCCGATTGTAAGAAGGAATCTCATGGGCTTACCTTCTTCTTTTCTCTTAAGGCGGCGGTTGCAGTCTTCCTCGATATTTGCGACAAGCTCGTGATCGATATAGTGGCCTACATACTTGAGGCTCTCTTCCGGCATCGGATTTAATACCTTATCGCCGTCCATTCCGTTGCAGATGCGGTAGCCCTGATATGCATAATGAGTCTGCACCGTGTGGATGCTTCCTTCTGCAAAATGCAGAGCCATCGGCCAGTTATCAGGGATCGCATTAACGACATTCTTCATTCCCGCGTGGATCGCTGCCTGAGCAGGCCATACATGAGTTGCGACAACAGGAATATCCTTCGGAACGTTCTCATAAACGGGAGCCATCAGTTCAGCATTCTTTTGGTCTGACGAATTATAAGAGAGCTTTCTGAAACCTTCGTAATTTAAGGGCTCCCAGACGATCTTGTTAAAGAGCTTGAACTTCTGGGAGAGTCTTGAACCCATTGAATAAAGGTCGTTCTGAGCTGAGATTACCTTTGTGCATGTAGTCTGCTTATATGAATTCAGATCCATCCAGTAAGGGACATACCCAAGAGCATTTGCAGCAGAAGCGATCGCCATAGAGATACGGTAATGACCAAAGCCCATTCTGATGTTGCCGACAATGATGCCCTTCTCAGGATCAAAGCCCTCTGTTAACCCGGGTTCAGCATCACCGACAACTATATTCTTAACGCCTAAGATGCCGCCGATATATGCATTTTCGACTACTCTTGCAGAATAGTTCTTATCAGAATCGTCACCAAACTTCTTAGCGTATTTTTTCTTGGACTTAACAGCCTTCCTGTAAACTGAATCAGGCTGAACATTTCCGAATATCACTTTTGACTTTTCCATACTTCTCCTCCTGATTTATGCGGAGATACCGTTTAAGAGAATGTCTACGACTTCATTTAAGTAATCGTTATATTTCTTGCCGCTGCCCTTCATTACGTTCTTCTCGAAAAATCTCTCGAGCGATGCTTCCATCATGATCTTGAAGATCTTAAGGTCTGCGTCTTCCCTGATTATCCCTTCTGCCTTGCCCTGCTCCAAAAGCTTGAACGCAGGTTCCCAGCCGGTCTCAAGACGCTTTTGAAGTTTCTTATAGACCTTCGGATATTTGTCCTTAAGTGAATAGAGCTCCTGGAAATTGATGTTCTTATAGCTCTCGGGCATTGCGGACAAGAAGAGCTTGATCTTCTCGATCGTTGAATAGTCTTTGCAGCCCAGGATCTCTTTTTCTCTTGCCTTGATATTGTCGAAGACATAATCGACCATCGTCTCGAAGATCTCGTCCTTGGATGAGAACTCCTTATAGATGGTCTTCTTGGAGATCTTAAGCTCATCAGCGACATCATCCATCGTGAGCTTTAAGCCCTTCTTATTGAATACCTGTATCGTACCCTTAAGGATCTTTTCTCTAATTTCAGTCAACATTTCTTCAGATCTCCTTCGGAAACTATCTATCGTATTTCGAGTTTCCACCATAATCATAACAAGTTGCGGAGAAAAGTGGCGTCCGATTTCGGAAACTGATTTTACAAATTTAGTTTCCGAGTCTTGTGCAAAATACGCATGTGACTGTTTTTCGAACTCAATTTATAATCATGCTATAGAGTCCACAAGGAGGCTTACTATGCTCGATCTGTCTTCTGTAAATTATAAAGATATCTACTGTACTGACGAAGCAGCTGCGCGCCAGCCCGTAAGGTATGCCGACGCGGTAAACAGGTTTAAGCAGGCATTCGAGGAGACAGAACCTCAGGCAGTCTTTTCTGCACCCGGCAGGACAGAGATCGGCGGTAATCACACCGACCATCAGCACGGGGAAGTCCTCGCTGCATCGATAAACAAAGATGCCATAGCTGTCGTATCAGAGAGCAAGAACAATTCTGTCAATATACAGGCAGAGGGCTTCGGTTTTATAAGCATTGATATAAACAATCTCGATATCAGAGAAAATGAGAAAGGCACAACAGCCGCACTGATAAGAGGCGTTCTCGCAGGGCTTCGTAATGAAGGTTATCTCCTTGGCGGATTTAACGCTTACATCACCAGCGATGTCCTCATCGGAGCCGGCCTCTCTTCTTCTGCAGCTTTTGAAATGCTCATTGGAACTATCGTTTCAGGTCTTTTCAATTACACGAAGATCGATCCGGTCACGATCGCGAAAGCCGGCCAGTTTGCAGAGAACACATACTTCGGCAAGCCCTGCGGTCTTATGGACCAGATGGCGTGCTCCGTCGGAAATCTTGTTCATATCGATTTTGAAGATCCTTCCGATCCCAAGGTAGAAAAGGTCAGCTTCGATTTTTCCAACACTGATTATGTCCTCTGCATCACGGACACCAAGGGTTCGCACGCTGACTTAACCGACGAATATGCAGCAGTTCCGCTCGAGATGAAGAAGATTGCTTCGCTCTTAGGCCACGATGTCCTCCGCCATGTATCTTTCGAAGACATAATCGGAAATATCGGTATGCTGCGCGAAAAAGCAGGCGACCGCGCCGTATTAAGAGCGATCCATTTTGTTAATGAGACACGCCGCGCAAGCGAAGAAGCGGCAGCGCTTAAGAACAATGACCTGGAATGTTTCTTAAAGATCGTCAGGAATTCCGGTGATTCATCTTTTAAGTATCTTCAGAATGTTTATACCAACAAGGACGTAACGGTCCAGAACGTCTCTCTGGCGCTCGCTGTGAGCGATTCCGTGTTAGGACCTGACGAAGTATCCAGAGTCCACGGAGGAGGCTTTGCAGGCACTATACAGGCGTTTGTGAAGAAGGATAATGCAAAGAAGTATCAGGAATACATGGATAAGGTTTTTGGAGAAGGCTCATGCGAGATCTTATCGATCCGCAGATACGGCGGGATCAGAGTCATCTGACGGAGGCAGTTTAATGATCAACACATACATAACCGAACTGGTGAATTACGGAATAAGAAACGGTCTTATCGACGAGCTCGACAGAGTTTATGCTGTCAACAGACTTGCCGAGTTAATGGAACTGGATGAATATGAAGCGCCTGAAACTGCGCCAGCTGAAAGAGACCTCCATCTTATCCTCGAAGACATGATGGCGTGGGCTTTTGAGCACGGCGTAATGAAGAGCGATACAAATGCTTCCAAAGACCTTTTCGACACGAAGATAATGGGCACGATCACGCCGCCCCCTTCTGTCGTGATCAACACTTTTAACAGTCTCCGTGACAGGTCGCCAAAGCTCGCAACTGCCTGGTACTATAACTTTTCGAAGGTCACGAATTACATCCGCACGGACCGCATCGCCAAGGACGTAAAATGGATCACACCCACGGAGTTCGGCGACATCGATATTACGATAAACTTAAGCAAACCCGAGAAGGACCCCAGAGACATTGCCGCTGCAGGAAAAGCAAAGAGCACTTCATATCCGAAGTGCCTCCTCTGCCCTGAGAATGAAGGCTACGCAGGAACACTTACTCATCCCGCGAGACAGAATCACAGGATAATTCCGATCGTTCTTGACGGCGACCAGTACTATCTGCAGTATTCGCCTTACGTTTACTACAACGAACACTGTATAATCCTCAACAAAGAGCACATTCCGATGGTGATCAACCGCTCAACTTTCAAAAAACTCTTAAGCTTCGTTGAGCAGTTCCCTCACTACACTGCAGGCTCCAATGCCGACCTCCCGATCGTTGGCGGCTCGATCTTAAGCCACGATCATTTCCAGGGCGGCTGCTATACTTTTCCTATGGCAAGAGCTGGTTATAAGACCACGTTTAAGATACCCGGATTTGAAGATCTCTCGGCAGGCATAATCAACTGGCCGATGTCGGTAATAAGGCTTCAGGGTGACGATACTGATCGCATCACAGACTGCGCCGACATGATCCTTAACAAATGGAGATCGTACACTGACGAAGACGCTTTTATTTTAGCTGAGACAGATGGTGTTCCCCACAACACGATCACACCGATTGCGCGCAAAAACAGCGAAGGCAGATTCGAACTTGATCTCGTACTGCGCAACAACATAACAACAGACGAACACCCCATGGGCGTTTATCACCCTCACGCAGAGTACCATCACATCAAGAAAGAAAACATCGGACTTATCGAAGTCATGGGACTTGCTGTTCTTCCCTCCAGACTCAAAAAAGAGATGGCCCAGCTGGAAGAAGCAATCGTCTCCGGTTCTGACATACGTTCGATCGAAGATATTTCGAAACATGCCGACTGGATCGACGAATGGAAAGCTGACTATGACCTCACATCAAAAGACAAAATCCACAGCGCGCTTCAAAACGAGATCGGCAAGGTTTTCGCGAAGATCTTGGGCTGCGCCGGCGTTTATAAGAATGATTCAGATTTCATGAAGTTTATCTCCATTCTCTGAGCATCAAGGTATATAATTGATTTATCAAACTTTTTTAGGAGGTATCTTTATGGACTTAGATATCAACAAGGCTGTAGGTGCTGCTCAGGACGCAATCGGCGCAGTAGCAAAGGACGAGAACGCAAAGAAGATCGCTAACGATGCTATCGATAAGGTTGAGAAGAAAGTTGGAGTAGATCTTCCTGACGTTGATGCGATCAACGGCGCTATCGGCAAGAAGTAATTATTTCAGAAATTAATTAATTAGGACGTCTCAATTGGGACGTCCTTTTTTAATGACTTCTTGTTTGTGAGCCGGTGCTTTCTTTTTCTTGATGTGATTTCCGACAATCTCTGAAACATCTGAAATAGTCATGAACGCTGATACATCCGCATCGTTGATGATCTTTTTTATCGCGGGCACTTCGACTCTCGTGATAACGCAGTAGAGCACGGTCTTCGTGCCGCTACTTACCATGCCGCGGCCTTCCATCTGCGTGCAGGTTCTGCCGAGCTGCGTATAGATCGCATCTGCGATCTCCTGACCGTGATCTGTGATGATCATTACGGACTTGCCCTGCTCCATTCCGTTCTCGACGATATCGATGATCTTCGACGTAATGAAGTATGTCAGGAGCGAATAAAGAGCCCTGTCAGGTCCGAAGAGGAATCCTGCAACAGCATAGATGATTATGTTGAAGAATAAGACGATCTGGCCTACCGAGAATTCCGTATTCTTCGACAGGAACATCGCGACGATCTCAGTGCCGTCTAAGCATCCGCCGTGTCTTAAGATCAAACCGACGCCGACACCAAGTAAAACGCCGCCGAATACGACAACCAGGATCTCCTGCTCCGTTACGGGCGGCATGTCCTCGAAAACGCCCAGGAAGCTTGAGAATACGACCATTGCATAGATTGCTTTTATCAGGAATCTGATGCCGAGGCGCTTAAATCCCATGATCATGAAAGGCACGTTGAGAACGATCGTAAGAACGCCCAGGGGCCAGCCTGACAGCTGGCTTATGATCATCGAGATACCGACGACGCCTCCGTCTAAGATCGTAAACGGAACCAGGAATTCTTCGAGAGCAAACGCAGCTACTATAGCACCGACTGTTATGAAGAACAGAGGTGCTATCCATTGCTTAAACATGTAAGCGAATGTTATCTGCTGCGGCTGTCTCTTTCGCTTTTTAGGCATTGATCTTATTTCTGGCGGTTGAAGTTGATGAGGCATCCGTCAAGGATGATCTGACGCTCACGGTCTGTGAGGTCGCCCAATGTCAATGTGAATTCCTTTGTCTCATTGCCCTTGATAGCGATTGCCTTAATAGTGTCAGCCTTTGTCTCAACTGCTGTTCTGATTCCCGGGAAGAGAATGTAGTCGAGGTTTGCGAACGGCAGGTCACCCTTTTCGATAATGAAAGGCAGCATACCCCAGTTGATGAGGTTGGATCTGTATCTCTTTGTAGCGTACTCGTTAGCGATGTTAGCCCAGCCGCCAAGTACCTTCTGGCAGGAAGCGGCCTGCTCTCTTGCAGAACCGTCACCGGGCTTAACTGCGAAGATTACGGAGCCGAAGCCGATCGACTTTACGTCGCCGTGCTCGAAAGATACGAGGCTCTTTACTACCTGCATTACATCGTGGAGGCCCTCTACTGCTTCGCAGGGCTTCTCGCCTGCTACGAGAGCTGTCTCAGCCTTCTGAATGTTCTTTGCGCGGCCGACATAATCAGGATCCTTACGAGAGAGTGTGAACTCTGCAAGGCCCAACGGATTTGATCTGTAAGAAGATGTCTCGCCTGAAGGAATGAGCTCGTCTGTTGTAGTAACGGGATCGTGGATCTCGGATACTACCTGGAGAACGAGGTTCTCCGGAAGTGCTTCCATCTTCGGCCAGTCCTTGATGTTAGGTCCGAACTGGATCTCTGTGTTGGGATCTGCAACGCCCTTGGAGTCGAAGACTCTGTTAGCGTAGATCTTGTCGTCGAATGTGTAAGCGTAGTTGTTAAGCTCGCCCGTGAACTCTGTAGCAGGTGTGAGAACGCCCTTGTTTGCTGCTGTTGCAGCGATGGATCTCGCGTCCATGAGTGCGACGGAAGATATCTGGCCGCTCTGAACCTTTGAACCTTCTCTGTTCGGGAAGTTCCTTGTGGAGTGACGGATGGAGAATGCATTGTTTGCAGGTGTATCGCCTGCGCCGAAGCAAGGTCCGCAGAAAGCTGTCTTAAGGATTGCGCCTGTCTCAAGGAGCGTAGCTGCAACGCCGTTTCTTACGAGTTCCATGTAGATCGGTGTGGATGCAGGATAGATAGACATCGTGAACTTGTCAGCTCCGATGTACTGGCCCTTCATGATGTCAGCTGCAGCGCAGATATTTTCGAATCCGCCGCCTGCACATCCTGCGATGATTCCCTGGTCAACCATGAGCTTGCCGTTAACGATCTTGTCCTTAAGTGAATACTGGATTTTGTCGCCGAAAGAAACCTTGGCTCTCTCTTCTGTCTCAGCGATCATCTGCTCGAGATTTGCATTTACATACTCGATCTCGTAAGCGATGGAAGGATGGAAAGGCATAGCGATCATAGGCTTGATCGTAGAGAGATCAACGATAACTGCGCCGTCATAGTATGTAACGTCAGCAGGAGCGAGCTTCTTGTAGTCGCCCTTTCTGCCGTGGATCTCGAAGAACTGCTCAGTCTTCTCGTCTGTCTGCCAGATTGAAGAAAGGCATGTTGTCTCAGTTGTCATAACGTCGATGCCGATCCTGAAATCAGCAGAAAGGCTGGCAACACCGGGACCTACGAACTCCATGACCTTGTTCTTAACATAGCCGGAGTTGAATACCTTACCGATGATAGCGAGAGCAACGTCCTGAGGACCTACGCCCTTCATCGGCTCGCCTGTGAGGTAAATAGCGATTACGTCAGGCATCTTGATGTCGTATGTCTGTGAGAGGAGCTGCTTAACGA
>JAFYJX010000038.1 GCA_017537905.1 Clostridiales bacterium
CGGAAATGAGGATTACCTGTGCGCCGGCCTTTGCTACGCCGCATGCGATAGTTCCTACGCCTGCTTCAGATACGAGCTTTACGGAGATCCTTGCTTTTCTGTTTGCATTCTTCAGGTCGTAGATGAGCTGAGCCAGGTCTTCGATCGAATAGATATCGTGATGAGGCGGAGGAGAGATAAGAGCAACACCCGGTGTTGAATATCTTCTCTCAGCGATCCAGGGATAAACTTTCTTTCCGGGAAGGTGTCCGCCTTCACCGGGCTTTGCACCCTGGGCCATCTTGATCTGGATCTCTTCGGCGCTGTTTAAGTATTCGCTTGTAACGCCGAATCTGCCTGATGCGACCTGCTTGATCTTGGAGTTCTTCTCCGTGCCGAATCTCTCGGGTGACTCACCGCCCTCACCTGTATTGGACTTGCCGCCCAGACGGTTCATTGCGATAGCCATGCACTCGTGTGCTTCCTTGGAGATTGAACCGTAACTCATAGCGCCGGTCTTAAATCTCTTAACGATCTCTGAAGCAGGTTCAACTTCCTCGAGCGGGATAGAATTGCCTGTCTTCTTGAATGCCAAAAGACCTCTTAATGTATGGGGCTTCTCGTTATCAACGATTGCCGTATATTCCTTGAAGAGCTCGTAAGAACCTTCTCTTACTGCTTTCTGGAGAGCAACGATCGTCTTCGGGTTATACAAATGATCTTCCTTGTCATCGCCGCTTCTTAAGTTGTGGAAGCCTGTGCTGTCCAGAGTGTCATCATTTTCGAGACCCATGGGATCGAAAGCCTTGTCATGTCTGAACAAGATTCCCTCAGAGATCTCTTCCAGGCCGATACCGCCAACGCGGCTTACGATACCCGTGAAGTACTTATCTACTACTTCCTTGCAGATACCGACTGCTTCGAAGATCTTTGCAGACTGGTAAGACTGCAGTGTGGAGATGCCCATCTTAGCTGAAGTCTTAACGATGCCGTGAAGGATAGCGTAGTTATAATCATCGATTGCCGTGTGGTAATCCTTGTCGAGGATTCCCTTGTCGATCATCTCGGCGATGCACTCATGTGCAAGGTAAGGATTGATCGCACGTGCACCGAATCCTAAAAGCGTTGCCATCTGGTGAACGTCACGGGGCTCGCCGCTCTCGATGATGAGCGATACTGCCGTTCTCTTTCTTGTCTGTACCAGGTGCTGCTCTACTGCGGAAACTGCGAGGAGCGAAGGGATGGCTACATGGTTCTCATCAATGCCTCGGTCGGAGAGAATGATAATGTTTGCACCCTTGCTGCATGTTCTGTCAACAGTGATAAGGAGCTGGTCCAATGCCTTCTCGAGCGAAGTGTTCTTATAGTAAAGAATAGATACAGTAGCTGCCTTGAAACCGGGCTGGTCCAAAGACTTGATCTTTACGAGGTCAACGCCTGTGAGGATCGGGTTATTAACTTCCAGTACTCTGCAGTTGCCGCTCTTTTCCTCAAGGAGGTTACCGTCGGAACCGATATAAACAGTTGTATCTGTTACGATCTCTTCTCTGATAGAGTCGATCGGCGGGTTTGTGACCTGTGCGAAAAGCTGCTTGAAGAATGAGAACAACAGCTGGTGCTTCTCGGACAAAACAGCGAGAGGAATATCAGTACCCATGGAAGCCGTTGCTTCGACTTTGTTCATTGCCATGGGCAGGATCTCATTCTTTACGTCTTCGAAAGTATATCCGAAGACCTTATAGAGCTTGTTTCTCATCTCCTGTGTATGAACCGGGATCTTCTTGTTCGGGATCTTGAGTTCAGAAAGGTGAAGGAGATTCAGTGCGAGCCACTCACCGTAAGGGTGCTTCTCGGAATAGTACTTCTTACACTCTTCGTCAGATACGAGCTTACCCTTCTCCGTATCGATAAGGAGGATACGTCCGGGCTGTAATCTGGACTTCTTTACGATGTGCTCAGGCTCTATGTCGAGAACGCCTACCTCGGATGAGAGGATAAGTCTGTTATCGTCTGTGATGTAATATCTGGAAGGTCTTAAGCCGTTACGGTCAAGTGTAGCGCCTGCGATGACACCGTCTGTGAAAAGGATCGCAGCAGGGCCGTCCCAGGGTTCCATCATGGTTGCATAGTAATGATAGAAGTCTTTCTTTTCCTGCTCCATGTAAGGATCGTTCTTCCAGGGCTCAGGGATCATCATCATGACAGCCAGAGGAAGCGGGATTCCGTTCATCATGAAGAACTCCAGCGTATTGTCGAGCATTGCGGAGTCAGAACCCGTCTTGTGGATGATCGGGAAGATCTTATCAACGTCGTTCTCGATCGAAGGGCTGTACAAAGTCTCTTCACGAGCGAGCATTCTGTCGAAGTTACCTCTGATCGTGTTGATCTCACCGTTGTGAGCGATCATTCTGTAAGGATGTGCTCTCTCCCATGAAGGTGTTGTATTAGTAGAGAATCTGGAGTGGACCATTGCGATTGCAGTCTCATAGTCCCTGCTCTGCATATCCTTGTAGAACTTACGAAGCTGTCCTACCAGGAACATTCCCTTATATACGATAGTTCTTGAAGATAAAGAAGTAATATATGTCTCGTCCGTGCTCTGCTCGAATTCTCTTCTTGCTACATAGAGCATGCGGTCGAAAGCAAGACCCTTCTCGCAGCCGGCAGGTCTTTCTACGAAGCACTGCATGATAACCGGCATTGCATCTCTTGCTACCTTGCCGAGGATATCCGGATCTGTGGGAACTTCTCTCCAGCCCATGACCTTAAGGCCGTTCTTCTCGGAGATGACCTTGAACATGCGCATTGCCAGTGTTCTCTTCTTTGTATCCTGGGGAAGGAAGAACATACCGACGCCGTAGTCGCCCTCGTCCTTGACTTCGATGCCTGCCTCTTTTGCGGCAGTCTTAAAAAACTTGTGTGAGATCTGAACCAGGATGCCGACACCGTCGCCTACCTCACCGGTAGCGTCCTTGCCTGCCCTGTGCTCTAACTTTTCGACAATGGATAATGCGTCATCAAGAGTGCGGTATTCTTTTTTACCATCGATGTTTACTACTAAACCGATACCGCAGGCATCATGTTCTTCCTGCATTGCCTGGTAGCATTCTCTGACATACTTCTCTTCGTAAGGTCTCATATTCTCCTCCCATAACTTGCGGACCATTTCATCCACCACCGGCCCGAAGTTTGAAATCATACTCAAAATGTATTGATATTTATTTTCAATGCGTTTAGAATATCGTTGTACGATTTCAAGGCATATTGTAGCCCCAAGGTCGAAAGAAATAAAATACAAATAGTATTCGTATTACCATACCCTATGAGTATGATAGAAAATCTACGGAGGTTGCCACATGGATCTACGTCAAATACGTTATTTCTTAACGGTTGCAGAAGAACGTAACATCACCCGCGCAGCAGAGCGTCTGCACCTGTCCCAGCCTCCGCTTTCGAGAGCTCTCATGGATCTGGAAGAAGAACTGGGCTGCACTCTCATCATAAGAGGCAAGCGTCACGTTACGCTCACACCCGAAGGTCTCGCTTTGAAGCGCCGCGGCGAACAGATCCTGGCACTCGCAGATATTGCCAAGACCGAGATCGCCGATGTAAAGAACGGCTTAAGCGGCACGCTCTACTTAGGACACGTTGACAGTAACGGACCTTCCCTTGCCGCTGAATGGATCTCTTCTTTTAAGAAAGAATATCCTAACGTTACTTATAACCTCTGGTGCGGCACCGTGGACGACCTCACATACAGAATGAAGTCGGGCCTGTTGGAGCTTGCCATCACAATGACGCCGCTTAACACCGAGCAGCTTGACGGCATCACGGTCTACAGCGATTCATGGGCAGCGATAATTCCGGGCACACACCCGCTGGCCAAGTCCAAGAAGCAGACAGTAGCCCTTAAGGACATCGTTGATACGGACCTCATCATCTCATCACGACACTCCAGAGAAGAAGAGATCCGTTCCTGGTTCGAACCCACGGGCAAAGAGCCGCGCTTCATCGTTAAGACCGCGCACTCGTCGAACGCATCCAAACTCGTTGACCAGAACATCGGCATCGCGATCTTCCCTGCTTCAGTCGCAAAGAATATCTCCGCTGACGCAAATGTTGTGGTCAAGAAGATAACTCCTGAAGTAAACGTCGACTACATCCTGTCATGGGATAAGGAAAAGATCCCGAGCGCCCTGGCGATGAAGTTCATAGAACATGTAAAGAATATGTATTCGTAAATAACAAAGCAGGAATCAACTTTCAGCTTTGATTTTGCGGCCAAAAACATAGCCAAAAAGCTGACTTTTCGCAAAAGTCAGCTTTTTAGACAGCAAGATGTCCGCAAAATCAAAGACAAAAATTAACCGCAGTAAATTCACTTCAAACAGCAAACCCCGAAGCCGAAAAGCTCCGGGGTTTTACTTAAGGGGGAAGGTTACTGCCTTTGGCAATCAGCAATCATTAAGGAAGTTCTCGAGCATCTTCTTGCCGTCGGGAGTCAGGATCGACTCGGGATGGAACTGGACGCCGTAGATCGGGTAATCGCGGTGCTTTACAGCCATTACCTCGCCGTCATCTGCAACAGCCGTGATCTGCAGGCACTCGGGGATCGTATCCCTGTCGGCAGCAAGCGAGTGGTAACGTGCCACCTTGGTGCGCTCGCCGATTCCCCTGAACAGAGGGCACAATGCATAGAGACCTACATCGGACTGCTTGCCGTGCATCAGGTGCTCGGCATAAGTGATCGTGGCGCCGTATGCCTTGCAGATAGCCTGGTGGCCAAGACAAACGCCTAAGATCGGGATGTCATGGATCGAAGCTGCCACATCACAGATGACGCCTGCATCTTCAGGTCTGCCCGGGCCGGGCGAGAGGATGATGCGGTCAGGAGCAAGGGCGCGGATCTCATCTACTGTCATCTCGTCGTTTCTGATGACCTTGATGTCGGGATTGATCTCGCCGATCATCTGGTAGAGGTTATATGAGAAGCTGTCATAGTTATCTATAAGAAGTATCATGCTTATACCTCCTGTGCGATCGTAAGGGAATTGAGGACGGCCTTTGCTTTGTTCAGGCACTCTTCGAATTCCTTCTCAGGTACTGAATCGGCAACGATGCCGGCGCCGGATCTGACGAAGACCTTGCCGTTCTTCTTGTATGCGATACGGATGGCGATACATGTATCCATGTTGCCCGTAAAGTCGATATATCCGATGGCACCGCCATAGATGCCGCGCTTGTTATTCTCGAGTTCGCCGATGAGCTGGCATGCGCGGATCTTCGGAGCGCCCGAAAGTGTTCCGGCAGGAAGTACTGCTTCGATCGCATCAAGAGCGTCGTGCTTAGAATCGATCTTTCCGCGTACAGTGGAACCAATGTGCATGACGTGTGAATAGCGCTCGATGCTCCTGAGCTTCTCGACTTCGACAGAACCGAACTCTGAGATCTTGCCTAAGTCGTTGCGGCCCAAGTCAACGAGCATGTTGTGCTCTGCAAGTTCCTTTTCATCGGCTAAGAGCTCTTCTTCAAGCCTCTTGTCCTCTTCTTCGGTCTTGCCTCTCGGCCTTGTGCCTGCAAGAGGGAATGTGTGGAGGATCCCGTCTTCGAGCTTAACGAGCGTCTCGGGAGATGCGCCCGCTACCTCAACGTCTGTGCCTGCGAAATAGAACATGTAAGGCGAGGGATTAACTGTTCTTAATACTCTGTATGTGTTGAGAAGGCTGCCTTCGAAAGGTGCGCAGAGCCTGTTCGAGAGAACGATCTGGAAGATATCGCCTTCGTGAATGTAGTTTTTGGCCTTTTCGACCATGGCGCAGTATTCGTCTTTGGAAAACAACGGAGCAACTTCGCCAAGGAGCCTGCCATCCGGATCGACACTCTTTTCGCCGTTCTTAAGAAGGTCGATGAGGTCTTCGAGATCCTTGATTGCTTCCTCATAACCTGCGTCAACGTCCTCTAAGGACATGTTGGATATGAGGATGAGCTTCTGCCTTACGTGGTCAAATGCTATGACCTTGTCGAAAAGCATGAGGTCGACATCTTTGAAGTTCTCTTCGTCAATAACGTCGCACTTGGCCGTCGGCTCGGCATATGTCAGGTAGTCGTATGAGAAATAGCCGACAAGGCCGCCCGTAAAGGAAGGCAGGTAGGAAAGCCTGGGGCTTCTGAAGCGGGACATGATGTCTCTTATGATCTTGGAAGGATCGTCTGTCTTCCCGGTCTTATCGCCGTATGTGATCTCGCCGTTGATGCAGGTGATCTCGAGCTTGGGATCAAAGCCTAAGAAAGTATATCTTCCCCACTTCTCGTCAGACTGGGCAGACTCGAGCATATACGCGTGAGTCGACGCATTCTTAAGAATCCTGATCGTTTCGATGGGTGTCGTAAAATCAGAGAGTATCTCAGTACTTACTGGAACAACGTCATACTTGCCCGTAGCGGCAAATTCCCTGACTTCTTCAATTGACGGCACTACTTTCATATAAGTCACCTCCGGCTTTTCTTAAGTCAAAGGCAATAAAAAAGCCCCCGACAAAAGATCTCTATCTTCTGTCAAGGACGAATAAACTTATTATCCGCGGTGCCACCTTGATTCACGATATGACTCGTGCGCTTAGACAAGATACCAACATATCTCCGGCCTCTTACGCGTGCCTTACGTCGCAATATACTTGGGAGATATCCCCTTTCCCTCGCGCCCTCCGGAGTCCATTCACTTAAGGTCCTTGCTGTCCGGATCACACCACCCCGGGCTCTCTTTGAACGGTTTCCTGTAAGTTACTCACTCTCCGTCAACGGTTTGAAACTGACATAAAAATACAATAGGTTTGATAGGTTGTCAATCGGGATTGCAAAAAAGGAGGCTGCCTCATGTGAGACAGCCTCCGGTTAATCACTTAATTTCCTTTGTTATCAGGGAATGTACTCCATTGTAATGCCGGTAAGTTCGTTATTCATGAATTCAAACTTAAATCTGTTCTTGTTGCGGTATTTCGTGCCCGACTTTGTCCACTCAAGGTGATCGTGAATATATTTCGGGTTATCCTCATTGTGATAGATCTTTTCCGTAGGTTCACCGGAATTTGCCTTGAGTTCATCAGGTGTCAGTGTGAGAGGGAAATCGAAAGTAACTATTGAAGCCTTTGATTTGTCTCTGGAACCGCTTGTAAAGTAATAGATGTAATTGACATAGCACTGAGACATGGGCTTGCCTGAATCTGTATCGTTGAATACCTCAAGCCAGCATGTGATGCCTGTGACACCGGTCTTGACCTTAATGTAGGAAGACTGGTACTTAGACTTAAGATTGTTATTGGCATTGTCGAGTTCACCGTCTTCGAAAGGAACACCGTCATCGATAAGATCCTGGAATGTTGTCTTGCCGAGCGTGTACTTCTTGCCGTTGATGTAGAAGTTCATCTCATCGAAGTTAACATACTTAACGCCTGAAGGATCAGGAGCAACACCGCCGTTGTCAGAAGAATCAGGTGTCGAAGATTCTGTTGTTTCCGTCGTTGTTGTCGTCGGTGTCTCTTCAGTAGTTGTTGTAGGAGTCTCTTCAGTTGTTGTGGTGGGCGGTATGGTCTCGAGTTCTTCGTCATCAAATTCGAACTTATCGGGCTTTTTTGCGTTCCACGTAACTTTAACTGCCAGCGATCCGTCCTTGGAGATCAAGACCCACTCTGCTTCCTTCTCATCATCTGAGATATCTTCAGAGTCAACTTTGAAGTCCAAGTCATACTCTTCCTTTGCAGCCTTCTTTACATCGCTCTTGGAAGGTACTTCAACCTTCTTCGCGCAGGATGCAATTCCAAGCATCATTGAAAGGCAGAGAATAAGTGCAAAAACTTTCTTCATGATTCTTCCTCCTTATTATCCTTTTTATGCAGGTATCTAGATAATATCGTGTATCCGCCGATAAAACAAATATTTTTTATGAAAAGAGGCTGCCTCATACGAGACAGCCTCCTGTATCAGATCTTAATTAACTGACTGATTACGGGTAGAAAGAGATGGATACGTTTCTGAGCTCGTAGTTATAGAACTCGAATCTGTATCTGTTTCTGTTCATATACTTTGTACCCTTCTTTGTCCACTCGAGGTAATCTGCGATGAACTTAGGATCTTCCTCATTGTGATAAGGATCTTCTGTAGGATCACCGGAATTTGCCTTGAGGTCTTCGATTGTTACATTGAGAGGGAAATCGAATGAAAGAACATTCTGTGTAGCGCCCTTTGTGTAAGAACCGTAGTATGTGATCTCGTTGACAAAGCACTCGTTCATAGGCTTGCCTGAACCTGTATCGTTGAATACATAAACAGAAGCTGTGAAGCCCTTGCCGATGTCAAGCTTGATAGGAGCGGACTGGTAGTTGGACTTAAGATTGTTCTTTGCATCCTCGAGCTCGCCTTCCTTGAAAGGTACGCCTGCATCGATCATGTCCTGAAGTGTTGTCTTGCCGAGTGTGAACTTCTTGCCGTTGATGTAGAAGTTCATTTCGTCGAAGTTGATGTACTTAGCACCTGTAGGGTTAGGGTTAGGTGTGCTTCCGCCGTTGTCTGAAGAATCAGGTGTGGAAGAGTCAGCAGTTGTCGTTGTTGTTGTAGGCTCTTCTGTTGTTGTAGTTGTAGGTTCTTCAGTTGTTGTGGTTGTTGTAGGTTCCTCGAGTGTCTTGTCGTCAAACTCGAACTTTTCAGGATCCTTGGAATTCCATGTAACTGTAACTTCGAGAGTTCCGTCCTTGGAGATCAAAACCCACTCTGCATCCTTCTCGTCATCGGAGATATCTTCAGAGTCAACTTTGAAGTCCATGTCATACTCTTCCTTTGCAGCCTTCTTTACATCGCTCTTGGAAGGTACTTCAACCTTCTTCGCGCAGGATGCAATTCCAAGCATCATTGAAAGGCAGAGAATCAGTGCGAATACTTTTTTCATTGTTAATCCTCCTTATTACCTTTTTTCAAAAAGGCGTCTCAATAATAGCGTGTTTTTGCAAATAAAACAAATATTATTTAACAACGCTTAAATAATATCGCGAAATGAAGAATACACGAGTATACACAATAAATAAAAAGCACCACCCTGTAAGAGTGGTGCTTGTTTATATTATTTATTAATTAAAACAACAATCAATAAATCAAGTGCTTGCACAATCCTGCGTTGATGGAATAACCGGGATGGTTAACTTCGAGAGCTGTGTTCCATGCATTGAAGTTGTCAGCAATGATGTTGTTCTTGATGGTGTATTCGTATGCAGGTCTGTTCTCCTCGAAATAGAAGACATAAACTGTCGTGCCGTCTGCGGAAGCCTTGATAAGAACATCACCCTGCTTGCGCGCACTGTCGAAGAGCCACTTGCCGGCTTCAACAACTGCTGCGTCGATCGGATCTTCCTTAGTGGATTCGAAGTATGTAGCAGGCTGAGCACTGTAACCGCCCATGAGGATCGAGTTCTGATCTGTTGTGTGCTGCTTGACTGTCTTGTAGAAGTCAATAGGGCTCATTCCGCTGGGGCACAATGTCTGTGCTTCGGCAAGAGTCTTCTGCAAAGCTTCCTGCTTCTCTGCATCTGTAGCATCGTTCTTAACGTCTGTCTTCAGAGTGAGCATTCTGTATCCGACTGTAGCGTAATCGTTATTATCTTTCTTTGCGATGTGGATGATGTAAGCACCGAACTCAGTCTGGATAACCTTAACATCACCGGCCTTGGATTCGCTGAAGATATATGATCTTACTGCATCATCCATGTATGTGGAGAGAGAATATGTGAAGCCCTCTGTAAGGCAGGGATTTGCATCATCAGCGAAAGTAGCAAGAACTGCATCATCCTTCTTCTCAGTAGCCCAATCGATGACTGCCTGTCTGAATGTAGCTGTATCCTTTGTTGCCTTTGCGATCTTATTAGCGCTTGCAACAGCAGCATCCATGCCGATTACTTTGCCGTCCTTGTCGGTCTCAGCCTTGATAAAGTAAGAGCTGTAATCAACTGTGCAATACTGGTTGGGAGCTTCGTTGTACTTAGCCTTTATAGCCGCATCGGTAGGAACGATGGAAGGATCGAACTGCTTTAAGTAGTCGCCGTATTCCTCAACGAGGATCTCACGTGCCATAAAGTCAGTATAAGCTCTCTTTGTCATACCTGTTCCGTAAAGAGCCTTGAGATAATTGATTCCTGATCCGTAACCGTACATCATTCCGTAGATGTCGAGAGTTGTAAGGTTAGCAGCTGCGAGATCGTGAGCCTTGGACATTTCCATGAAGCCGTTCTCTTTTGCAGCACGCTCTACAAGAGCGAGAGTCTTCATCTGCGTAGCAGCTTCTCTGAGAAGGACATCTCTATAAGTCTCACCTGTCTCTTCGTTGCAGACTTCGTCTAACTTATCTGCGGAAACCATGCCATACTGAGAATACGTATCGTAAACTTCTACGAAATGGTAGTTTGACTCAAGAACGTTGAAGTTCTTAACAGTCTTTACAGTACCATCGGAAAGATTCTCTGTAATAGAAATACCGGTCAAAGTTCTGGGAAGTACACCGGAAATGTATGTGAAGAAGAAAACAACACAGAGAACGATAGCTACGACTGCAACTGTCATTCCGACTGATACGAGCTTCTTGTTGGCCTTTCCGGACTTGGAGGTCTTTGCCATTTTGCCTACCTACCTTTATTATTTATAAAAAAGCAAAAGATATTATAATTCGGTGCCCTCAATAATGCAAGGAAGACGTTCAGGAACATCCACTAAATAATCGGGTTTTGACGCGATCAGATCCTCTTTGGGCATTTTCGTCCACCCTACCAGGGCAAAATCACAGCCTGCGTCTCTCGCTGAAAGCAAATCAGGAAGGGCATCTCCGACATAAAGCACCTTTTTCATGTCAGTTATGCCGAGTCTTCTTGCAGCTTCGATCAACGGATCGCCAAAAGGCTTTGCCCTCTCGGTCGCTTCCCTGAAGACCATGTCGTCGAAGTACTGCCCGAGCTCCAAAAGGTCTATGGTGATCATGGCAGAGTCTTCAAGTTTTGAGGTAACTATGCCCTGTTTTACGCCCGAAGCCCTGATTTTCGAAAGGAAATCATAGACGCCGGGGAATATCGGGATGACATTTTCCCTCATTCTGGCGCAGTTATAGTCGAGATATTCGCTGATAAGGCGCTTTTGTGTCTCCTCATCATGCATCCAAAACGTGTCTGTCAGGGGCTTCCCGATAAAGCTCATCAGGTCGGCATCCGTCCTGTCGGTACCGCCTAAGACTATGTCATACGTAGCTTTCAGGGATTCCATTATAAGAGGGACCGAGTCCTGCAGTGTGCCGTCAAGGTCATAAAGGACAAGGTCATACTTACTCATCGGACTTGGAGCTCTCCTCTTTGCCGGCCTCTTCGGGCTTTTCTACGGGATTGATGTGGATCAGGACCTTAGCGATGGCATTTTCCTCCACCTTCAAAACCTTGATCCTCAGATTCTTATAATTGACCACAGGATGCTCTGTTTCTTCCGGAACTCTGTCGAGCTGGGAGATAACAAGTCCTGCGATAGTGTCATATTCGTCGTCGGTAAGCTCGATATCAAGGACGTCCTCCAAGTCAGAGAGCGTCATGTCGCCCCTGACGATATAATCGCCGTTGGAGAGCTTAACGAACTCATCAGCCTCGTCGTCGAACTCGTCAGTGATGTTGCCTACGAGCTCTTCGAGCATATCCTCGATCGTTGCGATACCCATCGTTCCGCCGTATTCGTCAACGATGACCGCCATCTGCATGCCGCAGTTCTTCATCTCGCCGAAGAGGGATGAGATCTTACGCGTCTCGTGAACGATAAGAGGCTCTCTTATGAACTTCTCGAGCTTAAAGGGCTCCTCTTCCGTGGGCGGCATAATGCCGATAAGATCCTTGATATGAAGGATTCCGATGATGTCGTCGATCGTATCCTTGTAGACGGGAATTCTCGTGAACTTCTCTTCCCTGGCAACGCGCATTACTTCGTCGTAACTGGCGTCGATCGGGAGCGAGACGATCTTCTTTCTGTGGGTCATGATCTCCGACACTTCTTTGTCGTTGAACTCGAAAACGTTCTCGATCATTTCCTTCTCGGTATCTTCGATATTTCCGGACTCTGAACCTACGTCGACCATCATGCGGATCTCTTCTTCCGTAACGGGCTTGTCAGTCTGGTTGGGATCGATCCTGAAAAGTCTTAAGATAACGTTCGTCGACTTGGTCAGGAACCATACGAAAGGCTTTAACACAGCACCGAAGAACTTGACTACATTTGCAGCCGCAAAAGCCCATCTCTCAGGCTTGTTCTGGGCAATGCGCTTCGGAACGAGCTCTCCCAGAACGAGTGAGAAATAGGACAAAACGATAGTAATTACCACCGTCCAGAGCGATTCCATCCATGCGTGCTTTGATGCCGGGTCTACCAAGAGGGCAAGCTTGCTGGCAAAGCTGTTTGCCGCAAAAGCGGATGACAGGAATCCTGCCAGCGTAACGCCGACCTGGATCGTCGCCAGGAAGTTTCCGGGGTTATCAAGGAACTTGATAACGCGCAGGGCTTTCCTGTCGCCTTCTTCAGCGAGCTTATGCATTTTCGCGTCGTTAAGCGAGATGACAGCCATCTCGGTGCCTGAGAAAAAGGCATTAACGAGGACGAAGAATATTACCAGTAAGATGCTTAATAATGTGTCCATTACTTCATTCCGTTAAGAAGATCGATCAATGTCTGTCTTACTACCTGATGGTCAGCCTTGCCCTTGAGAGCTCTCATTGACTGGCCGATAAGGAATGTGAGGTTCTTCTCTTCGCCTGCGAGATAACCTGATACGGCCTTCTCGTTAGCAGCGATTATCTCCTTGATAACAGGCTCGATCGCACTTGTATCGGATACCAGCGCGAGGCCGTTGTCCGCAATATATTTCTCGGGGTCAGTGCCGTTGAGGAATGCTTCCTCCAATGCCTTCTGGCCGGATTTCCTGTTGATCTTGCCCTCATTTACGAGGTTAATGATCTTGCCCATGATCTTGCCGTCAAAGTCGATATCACCTGCCAGGACCTTTGCGTCCTTGGCAAACTTAAGAAGGTCGGTCATGAGCCAGTTGGAGCAGTCCTTGGGGTTCTTTGCGACTTCGCATGCGGACTCGAAAACCCTGACCAATGCAGGTGTTCCCGTAATGATCTCTGCATCGTACTCAGGAAGGCCGAGCTCTGTTACGTATCTCTCGCGCTTTGCATCCGCAAACTCAGGAAGCTCTGATCTTACCTTATCGAGGAACTCCTCAGAGATATTGATGGGCATGAGGTCAGGATCAGGGAAATACTTGTAATCCTGGGCATTTTCCTTTGAACGCATGGAGTATGTGTATTCCTGCTCGTCATCCCAGCGTCTTGTCTCCTGAATGACCTTGCCGCCTTCTTCGATAAGATCGATCTGTCTGTCGCGCTCATATTCGATAGCGCGCTCAATCGCCTTAAGGGAAGCGATATTCTTCATCTCGGTCCTGGTGCCGAACTCCTTCTGGCCGACAGGCCTTACGGAGAGGTTAACGTCAGCTCTCATGGAACCTTCCTGCATCTTGCAGTCGGAAATGCCGAGATACTGCATGGTGTCTCTGAGCTTTTCGAGATATGCGATTACCTCTTCGCCGGATCTGAAATCAGGCTCAGATACGATCTCCAGGAGCGGAACGCCACAGCGGTTGAAATCGACCATTGTCATGCCCGTAACAGGATCGTGTACGAGCTTTCCGGCATCTTCTTCCATGTGGATCTCGTGGATTCCGATGGACTTGATGCCCTTGGATGTCTTAATGTCGACATGGCCGTTCCTGCATATCGGGAAATAAAGCTGTGATATCTGATATGCCTTCGGAAGGTCGGGATAGAAGTAGTTCTTACGGTCGAACTTGTTGTTTCTCGTGATCTCGCAGTTAAGCGCAAGTCCTGCCTTTACGGCATACTCTACTACCTGCTTGTTAAGTGTCGGAAGCGTGCCGGGCATACCGGAACATACTTCGCAAACGTGTGTATTGGGCTCACCGCCGAACTTGGCAGAGCATCCGCAGAATATCTTTGATTCTGTCGAGAGCTCGCAGTGTACTTCGAGGCCTATTACCATCTCATAATCCTGCATGATCTTAGCCCTCCCCTCTCAAAGCATTTTCGGGAATCTTGTTCTCGAATCCGTTATCAGCAGTAGCCTTCTGGTAAGCGGAAGCCACGCCGATGACCTTGTCTTCGGAGAATCTCTTTCCCATGATCTGAAGTCCTACGGGGAGTCCTTCTGATGTGAAGCCGCAGGGTACGGACATCGCAGGAATGCCTACGATATTGATGAGTACCGTGCAGATATCGCCCAGGTACATCTTCAGAGGATCTGACAGGCTCTCGCCCTTCTTCAGAGCTGCTGTAGGAGCAACAGGTCCCAAGATCGCGTCGTACTTTTCGAAAGCCTGGTCAAAGGCCTGCTTGATGAGGTTCTTAACCCTCAAAGCCTTGTTGTAGTAAGCATCGTAATAACCTGAGGAAAGTACGAAGTTACCGAGCATGATCCTTCTCTTGACCTCGAGGCCGAAGCCTTCGCTTCTGGACTTGATGTAGAGCTGACCCAGGTCTTCGACGCCTTCGGGTCTGTAGCCGTACTTAACGCCGTCATATCTGGAGAGGTTCGAACAAGCCTCTGCCGTGCAGATGATGTAGTAAGTCGGTATAGCATACTTTATGATGGGCATCGGGAATGTCTCGACCGCAGCGCCCTTTGATTTAAGGACTTCTACGGCATCAAGGACTGCCTTCTTAACGTCCTCATCGATGCCTTCACCGATATATTCTTCCGGAATTCCGAACTTCTTGCCCTCGAGGCTGTAATTCTCGATCGCAGAAAGGTCGAGTTTCTCAGACTCTAATGAGGACTGGTCCTTGGGATCCTTGCCGCTGATAACGTTGTAGACGGCAGCGATGTCTTCAGCCTTTCTCGCGATCGGTCCGATCTGGTCCAAAGAAGATGCGAAAGCAACGAGACCATATCTGGAAACCGCGCCGTAAGTAGGCTTAAGGCCCGTAACACCGCAGAAAGAAGCGGGCTGTCTTATGGATCCGCCTGTATCAGATCCGAGCGCAACAGGAGCCAAAGCAGCTGCAACGCATGCTGCAGAACCGCCGGATGAACCGCCCGGTACTCTGTCTGTATCCCAGGGGTTGGACGTGATCCCGAAATAGCTCGTCTCTGTTGTGGAGCCCATCGCGAACTCGTCCATATTTGTCTTGCCGAGAATGATCATTCCGGCATCTTCGATCTTTCTGATTACCTCTGCATCGTAAGGCGGAACGAAGTTTCCGAGCATCTTTGATGCACAGGTGGTCTTGATCCCCTTTGTGCAGATATTGTCCTTGATGGCGATAGGAACTCCTGCCAGAGGCCCTGTCAGTGTTCCTGCCTTGATAGCCTCGTCGGCTTTCTCAGCCTTTGCGAGAGCTTCTTCTCTAATGACGGTGATGTAAGACTTGTATTCGCCGTCTTTTGCATCTATTGCATCAAGGAATGCCCTGGCAGCCTCAACGGATGTAAGCCTGCCTTCCTTGATCGCTGCGCCTATCTCAAGTGCGCCAAGTTTTCTAATCTCGATATCAGTCATGGCACACCCCTTAATCAAAGGTCTTCGGCACGAGGATCGTACCGTCCTTTGTCTCGGGAGCGTTGCTTAAGACCGCATCCCTCATATCTTCATTAGCGATAACGTCTTCACGGGCAACGTTGGAAACGCCTGCAACATGGCTCAAGGGCTCAACACCCTCCGTATCAAGCTCGCTTAACTGGTCGAAATAGCCCAGAATGTCGCCTAAGGCCTTCTGAGTCTTCTCCTCGTCTTCAGGGCTCAGTTCCAAGCGCCCGAGGCTCTCGAGGTACTGAACCAAATCTTTGGTAATCTCCATGAAATTACACTCCATCCTTACAAAAGTTAGAAATCTACAGCCTAAAATTTTAACATGACGCCCTATATTAGTAAATAAATGCGCATATTAAAAGGCCGTCTCTTTTGAGACAGCCTCTGTAAATTTTAAGTCTTTGACAAGAGTAAATGTTATTCCGAAGCTTTTTCCGCACAAGCGAAGCGCGGAGGACCTAAAGCTGAGGAATGACTTTACTCGTCCTCGTCCTCATCCTCTTCTTCTATTGGCTTCTTTTTAGCCGGCTTAGGCTTCTGGGGAGCCTTGGTCTGACCGGAAGGTTTCTTGCCGTTCTTGCCATTCTTCCCGTTTTTGCCGTTCTTATTGTTGAGCGTGTTATTGATCAGGATGACGATAACTATAACGATCGCAACACCGGCAAGAGTTATGAATACAACGATGAGAACATCGGCAGGCTCCATGGAGGACTTCTCTTTTCTGTGGAAGTCGTGCTTGTTTTCCTTGATCTCCTGTAAGAGCTCGTTGCTCATGATCTCGAGGCCTTCCTGGCCGTTCTCGGGAGCATAGAAGAGAGCATATCTGATGTAAGGAACCTTTTCGCCGGATGATGCATCATCTGTAAGGCCGAGATATCCGACAACGAAATAGCCGTACTCCGGAGCGAATATGATGTCGAGTTCGCCGACTTTACGGTTCTCGCCGTATGCCCATTCTTCGAACTTCTGTACCATCTGGCCCTTGGGAACTGCGATATCGCCCTGATCGTAAACCGTGCCATCTGCCTTGGCGGCCTCGGCAAGACCTGTAAGGTCATCGATCGTCTTGCAGGAGTCCTTCATCTTGTTTGCAGCAGCAAGCGCATTATCCTTTTCTGCCTGGACTTTGGCAGTGATCTCGGGAGAGCTGCAGTAGTGCTGTGCATAAGCATCAGCAAGATAGTATCTCTCGATGACTTTTCTGAAGGAATCTTCGTCCATACCGGGACCGTAATGCAGCTGCAGATAATCCTTTACTGACAGACCCGCAGCGGGAGCCGTTGTATTCTTGATATCTTCCATCATGTCATCGATGGATTTCTTTGTCGCATCCTCAAGCGTTATGCCTTCCTGCTCGGCACGGCTGCACAAGATGAGCGTGCTCTCCAGGGAATTCTCAGCATAATAAACGAAATAATCGCCGTAGGTATTGTAATCAGCGCCTGAATAGTTGGCGTCCAGATCGATGTAGCCCAAAGATGTCGCGGGGCAGTAACCCATCTGCGCATAAGCTGTCAGATCGGAAAAAGCATTGATGAAATAGAAATTGGCCTCCTGCTTCATTACTGCCTTGCCGTCGAAATAATACTGTAAGTTCATATATCTCGAAAGCTGGGTGCCGTAAAGCTCATTGAACGTCTTAGCGTTCTGGCCTGTAACAGATGTCGTGCTCGTTCCGGCATTGCTTGCAGGAGCAGAAGTCTCGCTTGTTATCTTGTTGCCGCAGCCGGTTACCAGTGTGGCAGCCATCGCTGCAATCAGAATGAGTGATCCAATCTTCTTCATCTTATTCCTCATCATCCCCGGATTCTTCTTTATCGTCTTCAGACTCGTCGTCTTCTACGTCTTCAGATTCCGGTTTCTTGTTGTCCTTTTCGGACTTTTTCTTTTTGGAAACAGGTTCTTTTACTTCTGTTTCCTCAGATTCTCCGGCATCTTCAGAATCATCCTCGTCTTCTGAATCTTCAGAATCCTCAGCGTCTTCGCCCTCTTCGCCCTCTTCGTCCTCTTCGTCTTCATCGTCAGAGCCGTAAGCGGATACTGTCTTTCCGGCATTCTTGCCGTTCTTTACCGCATAGTTGATCAGGATAATGATGACAGCGAGGATAGCTACGCCTGCGAGCGTGAAGAATACTACGATAAGAACGTCTGTAGTAGACATTGAGCTGCCGCCGTTCTGGACAGGTGTATCTGTTGAAGGAACTGTAGCGTCAGGATTAAGTGTCTGAACTGGTTCTTCCGTGATCACGGGTGTCGGAGTAGCAGTAGGAGCTACGGGAGCTGCTTCGAACTTATCATCAGTGCGGAAACCGTGCTTCTTTGCTTCGACTTCCTTGCTAAGACTCTGGTCCAATAACTGCAGAGCATAGTTATTAAGAGCATCCGAACGGTACTCTTCCATTCCGACAAAGCCTACGAGGAAATATCCGCCGTAATCAGCATCGTAGATGACTTCAATGTCACCCTTCTTTCTGTTCTCGTCGGTGCCCCACTCCTTGAACTTCTGTGCGGCCATGGTCTCTTTCATTTCGCTTGTGATCATGAAATCACCATAGTCGAGAACGATTCCTTTTGCATAAGCGGTTTCTGCAAGGCCCGTAATATCGTCGATGCTCTTGCAGGATTCCTTCATTGCCTTGGCATCAGCCAGAGCCTTGTCCTTTAATGCCTGCTCACCATCCTTATCAAAGGCAAAAAGTGCATATCTGATGTTAGGGCAGGTCTCGATCTGCTGAGCCAGAGTGCCCATATAACCTACGATGTAGTAACCCCAGTCAGCCTCATAGATTACGTCTATGTCGCCGATCTTGCGGTTCTTGTTGTATGCCCACTCTTCAACCTTCTTGATCTTCTTTTCCTTCTTGACGACCATTTCGCCCTGCTGCTCAACAACACCATACTGGTATGCCTGCATAGCAAGACTCTTAAATTCCGTAATGCTCTTGCAGGATTCCTTCATTGAATTTGCAGCATCCTCAATGGACTTTTTCGTATCCTTATCAATGTTGGATTTTTCGGGAGCATAGTAGATGGCATATGCAACGCAGGGAAGGTTCTTCTCGTCCTTACTCGGTGTGTAAGCCGCCTGATAACGTGTCTCATATTCCTCGACAAGGAAGAATCTCTGAATGATCATCTTCAGAGCTTCTTCGGTCATTCCGGGGCCGTACCACATTGTAAGAAAATCTTCGTAGGAAACGCCGTAAGAAGGAGCATATTCCGTCTTAAGGCTCGTAAGCCAATCGTCAATCAGCTTATTTGTTTCATCTGTAAGCTTAACGCCTTCAGCCTCTGCACGGGCGATCTTGATGAAAGCTATCTCGAGATATTCTTCAGCCTTGCGGACGAAAATGTCGCCGCAGTTCTCGTGGCTCTCTCCTTCAACCTCGGCAGCGAGATCGATATATCTCTTGGCGGTCATGGGATAGTAACCCATGTTCGCATCGTTGCTCATCTCGATGAAGGTATTCATGAAGTAGAAGTTAGATTCCTGCTTCATTATCGGATTGCCGTCGAAATAATACTGGTGGTCCAGATAGGTCATTATCTGGTTGCCGTAGAGATCTTCGAAGGACTTCGGGCCATCATCATTTACAGGCGCCGTCGTTTCAGCGGTCGTTTCTGTCGTAGTCATCATGCCTGACAGATCAGTTGAAGGGTCGCTTGCAGTCAGCTTTCCGCCGCAGCCGGAGATCATGGAAGCAACAAGAGCTGCTGTGATTACTATTGTTCCGAATCTTTTCATTTTGCCATTATCCTTTTGTAGTCTTGCATGCATGCGGCGATCGTATCGTCCATGTCATAGTATTTATACTTTCCGAGTCTTCCTCCGAAAATGACGTTGCCGTCTGTAGCGGCAAGCTCTTCGTATTTCTTGTAAAGCTCGTTGTTTCTGTCGTTGTTGAGCGGATAATAAGGCTCGTCGCCTACTTTCCACTCAGCAGGATACTCGTGGGTGATAACGGTACCCTTGCCTTTGCCGAACTCGAAATGCTTGTGCTCCAAGATCCTCGTGAAAGGTGTCTCGGCATCGGTGTAGTTTACTACAGCATTGCCCTGGAAGTCATCAGTATCAGGCAGATACTCTGTCTCGAACTTAAGACTCCTGTACTCGAGTTGGCCAAGGGAATAATTATAATACTCGTCAATCATTCCCGTATAGATGATTTTCGAGGCAATATTCTCATAGGCTTCCCTCTCCTTGAGGAAGTCAACATCAAGTCTTACTTCGATTCCTTCGAGCATGTTCTCGATCCACTTCGTGTAACCGCCGACAGGAATGCCCTGGTAGTTATCGTTGAAATAGTTATTGTCGTAAGTAAGTCTTACGGGAAGTCTCTTGATGATGAATGCCGGAAGCTCGGTGGCTTTTCTGCCCCACTGCTTCTCGGTATAGCCCTTTACGAGCTTGTTATAGATGTCGGGGCCGATGAGGGAGATAGCCTGCTCTTCTAAGTTTTTGGGCTCATCTACCTTGCCCATGGCGATCTGCTCGTCGAGCTTGGCCCTTGCCTCAGCGGGAGTTACAACACCCCACATCTTATTGAATGTATACATATTGAAAGGCATCGAATAGAGCTCGCCCTTGTAGTTGGCAACTACGCAGTTGGTGTAGCGGTTGAACTCTGCGAACTTATTCGCGAAGTCCCATACTTCCTTGTCGCTCGTGTGGAAGATATGCGCACCGTACTTGTGAACGTTAATGCCGTGAACGTCTTCGGTATAGACATTGCCTGCAACATTCGGCCTTCTGTCGATCACAAGACACTTGTATCCGTCATCTGTTGCAAGACGCGCGAAAGTCGCACCATATAATCCCGCACCTACGATCAGGAAGTCATATTCACCCATATAAATGCCTCCAGTTATCTAAAAGTCTTGATAATAATACACTATTTAAGAACAATCGCCTAATCTGACGGCTTAATCAGGCCTGAACTCCTCACAGGCCTTTTGGAAGTTCGTAAGCTTTTCGGGCTCTTTGAAAACCTCATAGAGCTTCATGGACGGAACATACTCGAGATTTACGGTGAAAAACATAAACGGCATGCCTATGGCTTCGCAGTCTTTGGCAAGCGCATCGGTAAGTTCTTTCTTCTCTGCTATCTGCTTTAAAGTCCACGAAGGTCCGCACTTCAATTCCTCCGAACCGTCCACATAGATATCGCCTGCAGGGATCAGGTCATCACAGCCGTTGATGCTTACGAAAAGATCATACTTTCCGCCCTCTATAAGGAACTTCTTGTACTCCTCATCGAAATAGGAAAGCTCTCTCTTATCAATTGTGATGGTAATCTCTTTGCCGCTCTCAGCCTTTATCATGGGCTTTGCAAATCCTACCAGGCGGTAAGGCTCCCTGCCGGTAACCGGCTTGCGCTTTGCGGCATAGACCTGAACGACCTTCTTGCCGTCAGTCTTGCCGGTGTTGGTGAGATAACAGGTGATGTTAACTTTGTTTCCCTTCGTCGTGGAAACAATGTAATTGACCATGAACTTCGAATATGACAGGCCATAGCCGAAGCTGTAAAGCGGCTTGATGTTTCTCTTTTGATAGCCCCTGTAACCAACATAGATACCCTCGCCGTATCTGCATGTAAGGCTGTCCGGATAACAGAGATAAGCGGGCGTGTCTTTGTAGGACGCGGGGAACGTGCAAGGCAGGCAGCCTGAAGGATTTACCTTACCGGTGAGGATGTCTGCCATGGCCCTGGCGCCCATCATGCCGGGATAGAAGACTGCGAAAACCGAGTCTGCTATATCCTCAATTCCTTCCAGCTCAACGGGGCCGGGAGTGTTAAGAATCAGGCAGATCCTGCCCTTTCCGCGCTCTTTTGCGAGTTTTTTAATGGTGGAAACTGTCTTCTTATTGAGCTTTAAATCAGGTCTGTCGCAGCCTTCGCCGGATTCGATCGTCTCAATGACGATAGCGGTCGCACCCTTTTTGTAAGCTTCGATGTCATCCCTGTAAACTCTGTTGCTGCCCAGCTGCCTGCTCAATTCTTCGTATAGATCGGTCGTTCTCGAAGTCGTTACTTTCGCGCTGCCCGTTCCGTAATCCCTGAAACGCTCAGGACCGAAGAAGACAACTTTGGATATCTTCTTCAGAGGCAGACTGCCTTTATTCTTAAGCATTACAATGCCTTCTGCTGCGGCATCGTATGCGGCCTTGTCGCCTGTCTTCTTATACTTGGACGCAGTAAGACCCTCAGGCGCCTTAATGCCGCTGAATCTGTCGATCAGTTCGAGAACACTCTTTGCTGCTGCATCGAGGTCTTTCATGGACAGAACGCCGTCTTCTACAGCCTTTACGATCTCAGAAGGGTCTCTCGGGCCTGGCATGAAGATATCCTCTCCGTTGGCAACAGCCATGCCCATGTTGGTGGTTATTGCATCCCAATCCGTAACGGTGGTGCCCTTGTAGCCCCATTCATTTTTCAGGATGTCCTTTAGAAGCCACTTGTTTTCAGAGCAGTAAACGCCGTTGATCTGAGGATATGCAGTCATCAATGTAGATGCGGCTTTGCTGCATGCTTCAAATGCCGGCAGATAGATCTCCCTTATCGTGCGCTCATCAATAAGCTCATTGATCTTCTGGCGGTTGATCTCTAAGTTGTTGCATGCGAAATGCTTAACGTTCGCCGCGACGCCCATGCTCTCGACACCTTTGCACATCTCGGGAGCCAGGGTTTTCGCGAGGTAAGGATCTTCGGAATAACCCTCGAAAAACCTGCCGTTTACAGGCTCTCTTAAGATATTGCAGTTAGGGGTCCCGAGGAGCACGCCGACTTTGTAAACAGCGGCTTCCAAGCCAAGCGCTTTGCCGGTCTCATAAACGGTCTTCGGATTCCATGTCGAAGCGAGCAGAATGCCCGGCGGATAGCATCCGGGAGCCTCGTCAATTCCGCTTCTGAATTCAGTCAGGCAGTCGTTGACTTCTTTCCTTAGAGCCTTCTCATTATCGGTAAGTTTATCCTGTTCATAGTAATTGGTGAGCACATGGAAACCCTCTTCAGGGCTGTATTTCTTAACGATCTCCATGTCGATGATGCCGCGGCCGAAAACATGCATGAAGTTGATCCCGGTGCCGCCGTCCTGGAGCGCCAGAACGGGAATGGTGCCCGCCGCAGATTCGAAGCCGCCGATCGAGTTGGGCGTGGTTCCGCAAAGGAGCCTGGCCTTGTCTTCAATGGTCATTTTCTTAAGGAAATTCTTTATGTTCATGGCTTGGCTCCTTTGAGATAGTGATGGTTTAACTATACCACAGCCAAGGAGGACTCATCGCAAACTACATGTTATCTGAATTGCCCTGAAAAACAGCAAAACAGATAACAAAACCCCGATTTGTTATCTGTTTCGCGAAAAAAAGAGGGGTTTAAGATAACACCCCTCTTTTGCAGTACTTAGTTTTAATTCAGATTAAGAATTTGTAAGGATAGCGAACTTCAATGTAGCCTGAACTGCAACCTTGCCGTTAACTGTTGCGACAGCTTCGCCGAGGCCTACGGGGCCCTTGACTGCAGCGATCCTTGTCTCGAGTCTTACTGTGTCGCCGGGAACGATTGCCTGCTTGAACTTGCACTTGTCGATGCCTGCGAAAACAGCGATCTTGCCCTTGAAATCCTCTCTGGAGAGGATAGCTACAGCGCCTGCCTGAGCAAGAGCTTCAACTGTAATGACACCGGGAACGATAGGATATTCCGGGAAGTGTCCTCTGAAGAAATACTCGTCATATGTGAAGTTCTTGTAAGCGATGCAGTATTCGCCCGGTTCATAATCCTCAACTCTGTCGATGAGAAGGAAAGGATGTCTGTGGGGAATGATCTTCATGATTTCTGTTGTGGTAAGCGCATTTGCCATAATTCAAGGATCCTCCTTATTCTTCAAACTTCTTTACGATCAGGGAAGCGTTGTGTCCGCCGAATCCCAGGTTGTTTGTCATAGCATAAACTATATCGCGATTCTTAGGTTCGTTAAAGGTGTAATCGAGATCCATCTCGCCTTCGGACTCCTTGGA
>JAFYJX010000039.1 GCA_017537905.1 Clostridiales bacterium
GATACTGAGAAGATCGCCGCTATAGGCATGGCAAAAAAGCTTGTTGAGCACATAGCAAGCGAACCTGTCATCCTTGACGGCAGGAGAGAAAGAGTAACTATCTCAGCGGGTCTCGCAATGTTTGATAACGAAGAGCCTGACTTGTCCGACCTCTTGTCCAGAGCAGAAAGAAAGCTCAACAAGTCAAAAAGAGAAGGAAAGAACAAGGTATCGTTCTGATCTAAACACTAAGTATATGAATTCACTGTTGCGGGCCGGGAGATATCCCGGCCTTGCTTATTATGTGAGGTGTGGGAGAACAGTTTGGCAAAGCAAGGCCGGATAAGTCCCTATACGGAGAAAAAACGGATCGGGAGCATGCTGTCTTTGGTCGGTTTATGCGGCACCCTTATCCTTCAAATGGATCTGACGGTTATCGTTATAAGAACGGGCATATTCTCTGGCAGGTGTATCAACACGCTTGATGGGCGTGACACGTACGGAAGAAGGTCTGCCTGTTCTGATTGTTCTGGAGAGAGTAGCTCTGGTAACTGCCTTATCAGGAGCAGAAGCTTCTGCGAGTTCGTCATCGACATCTTTCCAATAATCGATGCAGGAAGTGGCAGCCTTAATAGTAACGAGGACGAAAAAGAAGAAGAGCAGCATATCAAACGGTGACATAATTAATACCTCCAAAAAGATCGTATGTTCTTTACTGAAGGTACTATATCACGGTTTATGTGCTATTAATGGGACTAAAACGCGGTTTTAGCCAAAAACGAACAAAAATTTGTTTTGTTCAGTTCCCGAGTTTGGAAGCTCCTATCCTGTCAGCACCATTAGCTATCATTTCCCTGGCTGCATCCTCGGTTCTGATGCCGCCTGCGGCCTTGATCCTGACGCCGGGAGCGACGTTGTTTTTCATGAGAACGATGTCTTCGACCTTGGCTCCGGCGCTGCCGAAACCTGTTGAAGTCTTAATGAAATCAGCCTTAGCGTCGCTGACGATCCTGCAGAGACGGACCTTCTCTTCTTCTGTGAGGTCACATGTCTCGATGATTACCTTGAGGATAGCGCCCTTGGCGTGAACAGCCTCTGCTATAAGCTTTATTTCCTCATATACTTCATCGAATCTTCCGGACTTGACGAAGTTGATGTTAATTACCATATCGATCTCGGAAGCGCCGTTGTCGCAGGCTTCCTTTGCTTCAAATACCTTGGTGGCTGTGGTCGAATATCCGTTGGGGAATCCGATTACCGTGCACACGGCGACTCTTCCGTTGGAGAAGCGGACGGCGTCTTTGACGAAACAGGGCTGGATGCAGACGGATGCGGTCTTAAGGGATACGGCTCTTTCGATCAAATCCCTGATGTCGTCTTCTGTTGCAACAGTCTTAAGGTTTGTAAGATCGACATAGCTCATGATGTTTTCCGGATCAGGCCTGTTCGTGTCTGCACAGGGTTTAAAATCATGCTCATAATTTCTGGACATAAGTGCGGAAAGAACGATGCCTGCGATGTTGTTGAAGCCCGTAAGTTCGCCCATGTTGCAGGGGGTTCTGTATCCGGCACCGTAGATCAGGAGCGGGATGCATTCTCTCGAATGGTCTGTCGAAGAAGTCGAAGGATCGCATCCGTGATCGGCGGTGATGATGAGCAGATCGTCATCTCCGAGCTTATTTAAGATGGTGCCGAGAGCATCATCAAATTCATGCATGGCGGTATTGTAGCCTTCGATATCGTTCCTGTGGCCGTACTTCATGTCGAAGTCGACGAGATTCGTAAAGCAAAGACCTGTAAAGCCGCGGTCCATCATCTCAATGGTCTTGTTGATGCCGTCTGTGTTGTCCTTCGTGGGATTGGATTCCGTAAGGCCCCTTCCTGCGAAAAGGTCATAGATCTTGCCGATGGATATTACGTCATAGCCTTCGCTCTTTAAGAGGTCGAGCATGGTAGAAGACGGTGCGGAAAGTGAGAAGTCGTGACGGTTAGCCGTTCTCGTAAAGTTTCCGGGCTCGCCGACAAAGGGCCTTGCGATAACTCTTCCGACTGCATGATCTCCGCACATGACTTCGCGGGCTTTTTTGCAGACATCGTAGAGTTCTTCGAGAGGGACTGTTTCCTCGTGGGCTGCGATCTGGAGAACGCTGTCAGCGGATGTATAGATGATGAGCTTTCCTGTCTTTATGTGTTCCTCACCATAGTCGCGGATGACGTCGGTGCCGCTGTAAGGTTTGTTGCAGAGGAATTCCTTGCCCGTAGCCTTTTCGAGCGCTTTAATGACATCTTCAGGGAAGCCGTCAGGATATGTGGGCTGGGGCCTGTCTGAAATGATACCGGCAATCTCCCAGTGTCCTATCGTTGAATCCTTGCCAGCGGAGATCTCACGGACTCTGGCATAAGATCCTATGGGTGAGGGGATATGATCCTGGGCATTTTTGTATGCCGCAATACGCGGATCGTCTTCGCCGTCGATCGCGAGGAGTCCCATTTTCGCGAGGTTAGGGAAAGCATCGTTGGAATATGAGAGGACTGCGGCAAGCGTGTTGCTGCCCTCGTCACCGAAATTTGCGGCATCAGGTGCGCCGCCGATCCCGAAGCTGTCCAAAACTATGAGAAATACGCGTTTTGCCATAAAAGGAACTCCTTTAATACGGTTAATATATTACTTAAGCAATAATACCATTATGAGAATATCTGTGATATAGTTGGCGGGATATATAGAAATGAGTGAATTTATGAGCGAAGAGAAGACATTTGCAGATCTTGACCTGTCACCTGAGGTAATGGACTCGCTGAAGAAGATGGGAGTAAAAAGGCCCACGACGATTCAGCAGAAGGCTATCCCCCTCATGATGGACAACATAAGCGTAATAGCGAAAGCGCCTACCGGAACGGGTAAGACGTTTGCTTTCGGCATACCGATCTTAGAGTACCTTAATATGGATTCCAAGTTCATCCAGGCACTCATCCTCTGCCCGACAAGAGAACTTGCGCTGCAGATCACGACAGAACTTAAGGGTCTTGCAAAGTACATTAAGGGTTTCAGGGTGGTAGCCCTCATCGGAGGCCAGAGCATGCGCCTCCAGACCGAGAGGATCCAGAAGAATCCCCAGGTCGTAGTAGCTACTCCGGGACGTCTCATCGACATGGTCGGAAGAAAGCTCGTGGACATATCGGATATCTACACGCTCGTTCTCGATGAAGCTGATGAGATGCTGAAGATGGGCTTTATCAATGATATCAGGAAAGTAATGGCGCTCACTCCGAAGGATAAACAGATAGCTTTATTCTCCGCCACGATGCCCAGAGAGATCCAGAATATCACCTGGGAATTCATGCAGGACGCGGCTGAGATCGACGTCATGCCGAAGGCAGAAGACCATCCCGATATCGACCAGTATGTAGTCGAGTGTCCCGAAAAGGATAAGCTTCAGGCAATCGTAAGGATCATGGCAAAGGAAGACTTAAGAAAGACCATTGTCTTCTGCAATACAAAGACGACAACTTCAAAAGTCGGCGAGATGCTCATCCATGCAGGCCTGTCCGCTAAGGTCCTTCACGGCGACATCGGCCAGGGTACGCGCAATAAGGTAATGGACCAGTACAGAGCCAATAAGTTCGATGTTCTCGTGGCGACTGATGTGGTGGCAAGAGGCATTGACGTAGACGACATCGAAGCTATCTTCAATTACGATATCCCGAAAGAGAATGAACTCTATCTGCACAGAATCGGACGTACCGCCCGTGCCGGCAGATCAGGAATGGCATTCTCGCTGGTTGCTTATCTCGACCGGCCCAGAATGGAAGAGATAATCAGGTATACCAAGACAGATCCCAAACCTTACGAGATCTGAAAGATTCCTTTTTGAGATCAATACGGATCAGCTCTGCACTTTGCGGGGCTTTTTTATTATTCCCTTATAAGTTGTAGGTGTAAGGAATACGATGAGAGGCATGAGCTCCAATCTTCCTGCGAGCATATCGAAAATAAATACCCATTTCGAGAGGCCTGAGAAGAAACTGTAGTTCTGAGTAGGACCTACGAGTGAGAGACCCGGGCCGATGTTATTGAATGTCGCTGCGACTGAAGAGAAGATCGTAACAAGATCGTGGCCTTCGAAAGATACGATGAACATTGATGTTGCGAAGATGATCAGGTAGATGAAGAAGTAAAGCGCTACAGAATGTACGACTTCGCTGTCAACAGTCTTGCCGTCAATGTGGATCTTCTTAACGGTCCTCGGGTGGATATAGGACTGGATCTCTCTTTTGACTGTCTTGAACATGATCTGGAATCGTGCGACCTTGATACCGCCGCCGGTCGAACTGGCGCATGCGCCGAGGATCATGAGACCTAAGATAAGGAACTTGGCTACAGAAGGCCAGAGGTCAAAGTCCGTAGTGGCAAAACCGGTCGTGGTGATGATGGTCGCTACCTGGAAGAAAGAGTGCCTCAGAGCCTCGCTGAAGCTTCCGTAAAGTCCTCTTACAGAGAAGCAGATGATCGCGGTGACTACTGCGATAACGGCAAGATAGCACTTGACCTCGCTCATCTTAAGGGCCTTTGAGATCTGCTTTGTCGTGAAGTAATAGTAGAAGTTGAAGTTCATTCCGAACATGATCATGAATACGGCTACGATAACCTGGATGTGCGGAGAATAAGAAGCGAAGCTGTCGTTTCTTACGCCGAAACCACCCGTACCGGCCGTTCCGAATGCGGAACAGATACTGTCAAATAAAGGCATGCCGCAGATCGTGAGTATCACGATCTCGGTGATCGTCATCGCAAGATAAATGAGATAGAGCATCTTTGCGGTGGATCTTACTTTCGGAACGATCTTGCCGACAGTAGGTCCGGGGCTCTCTGCCCTCATGAGGTTCATATTAGATCCGCCTGCCATCGGTACGACGGCGAGGAGGAATACGAGAACGCCCATACCGCCGATCCAGTGGGTCAGTGAACGCCACATGAGCGAGACATGGGACATAGCCTCGACATTGGTTAAGATGCTCGCACCTGTCGTGGAGAATCCTGAAGCAGTCTCAAACATTGCATCAGTAAATGAGGGGATCTCTCCCGTGAGAATAAACGGAATACATCCGGCGATACTTAATACGACCCAGGAAAGAGCAGTTGCAACGCAGCCGTCCTTGATGAAGACGGTCATATTTTTAGGCTTCTTAAATGAGATCAGGTAGCCCAATGTCACATAAGCCAGAGCACAGGCCAGGAAATAGACTGTCTCGCTCTCTCCATAGATCCAGCCGCAGCCGATCGGCAGAAGCATAAGAACGCCTTCGATCAGCAGGACTTTGCCCAGGATGTAAACGAGCATCTTTATGTTCATCTGAGAATATCCGTCAAAGCTGTATAGCCCTTATTTTTTGTGACGATCATGACGCTGTCGCCAACTTCGATCGAGTCACTTCCCGTAGGGATAATGATCTTGCCCGAACGGTTGATGAAGGCAAGGAGTGTGTTGGCCCTGAGCTTAAGATCCTTAAGCTGGATGCCTGTTGCAGCGGACTTCTCCATTACCTTGAATTCGATCGCTTCGGCTTTCTCGTCGAAAAGATGATACATGACTTCAACGTTGCTTCCGATGGAAGCCTGCCTTGCACGTGCGTAAGTAATGATGGCCTCTGCAGTGATCTGCTTGGGATAGATAACGCTTCCCAGGTCTAAGCGGTTGATAACGTCTGTAAAGCTTATCTTGTTGATCTTGGTTACGGACTTGATGCCCTTTGAGATCTGTCTGGCAAAAAGTGAGAGCATGATGTTCTCTTCGTCGATGCCTGTCATGGCAACAACGGAATCGACATCTCTGATACCTGTTTCTTCGAGGAGAGCTTCGTTGATACCGTCACCGTTGATGATGGTTGCCTTCGGAAGAAGCTCGCTTAATTCGTCACAGCGCTTGGCATCTTTCTCGATGATCTTTACATCGATACCTGTTTTTATAAGCTGGTCGGCAAGATAGAATGCGGATTTACCGCCGCCGATCATGATCGTGCTCCTGACGGAATTAGTCTGGAAACCGATAGACTTAAGGAATGCGTGACATTCTTTTCTCGTAGCTACGAAAGAGATAATGTCACCTGCGGAAAGCTCGAATCCGCCGTTAGGGATCGTGACTTCATCGCCGCGCTCTACGCCGACGATAAGGATGCCGTTGGTGATGTTGCTTCCCAAATATGCGACGGTCTTGCCGTCAAGGATATTTCCCTCAGGGATCTTTATCTTAACGATCTCGGCGCTGCCGTGCGCGAAAGAGTTGATAGATATGGCCGCAGGGAGGAAGAGGATACGCGCTGCCTCAACGGCTGCTTCGTATTCCGGATTGATGATCATTTCGAGGCTCAACTTGGACCTCAGGTAAGGAATCTCCTTGCCGTAGTCAGGGTTTCTGACACGTGCGATCGTAGCGAGATTCCTGTTGAACTGCTTTGCGATCGTGCAGCAGAGGAGGTTAAGCTCGTCAGATTCGGTAACGGAGATGAAGAGGTCGGCAGTTGCCACTCCTGCTTCTTCGAGTACTCCGTGGCTTGCGCCGTTTCCGATGATACCCATGCAATCGCAAAGGTTTGCGAGCTCTGTAAGACGGTTTACGTTCTTGTCAATAATAACGAGATCGTGACCCTCTTCTGCGAGTCTGTTAACGAGCGTATCGCCGACTTTGCCGGCACCTACTACGATGATCTTCAATCCTCTTTTACTCATAAGCATTAAATCCCGAATAACTCTTTGACTGCGTCCTTCCTTACTCCAGAACCGATAACGACGATCTTGCCTGTTACGTCTGAAGCGCCTGTCCTGACCTCGACCTCTTCAGGTACGAAATCGAAATGGATCCATGATCCGTCTTCGCCGGCAACGATACCCTTTGAACGGAGGATCATGCCGTACTTTTCTGTATCATCCAATGCCTTGAGGGCATCTTCGATCTGAGATTTTGTGAACTTCTTTGATGTCTCGAATCCGATTGAATCGAAGACTTCATCAGCGTGATGATCGTGGTGATGGTGATGATGTTCATGATCGTGCTCATGATCGTGATGGTGATGCTCATGTTCATCCTCGTCGTCATCATCATCGTCGTGGTCATGATGGTGATGATGTTCATGCTCATCGTGATCGTCATCATGGTCGTGGTGATGATGGTGCTCGTGCTCGTCCTCATCATCGTCATCATCGTCATCGTGATGGTGGTGATGCTTGCATTCTTCGCACTCGCAGTCCTCACCGTGCTCGTGATGGTGGTGGGCATGCTCTAATTCGTGCTGTTCTGCTTCGAGAAGAGCTGCTGCCATATCGGCTGCTGTAAGAGGCTCTTCGATTGCCTTAAGGATCTGTACTCCGGAGAGATCGTCCCAAGGTGTAGTGATGATCTGTGAGTGATCGTTGATCTTGCGGATAAGAGCGATCGCCTGGTCGAGCTTTTCCTGAGCGATATTGCCTGTACGGCTTAAGATGATCGTTCCGGCGTACTTGATCTGGTTCTCGTAGAACTCCTTGAAGTTCTTCAGGTAGATCCTGCACTTGGAAGCGTCGATAACCGTAACTGTTCCGCAGATCTCTGTTCCCTCAACGCGCTTAACTGCAGCAACTACGTCGGAGAGCTTGCCTACGCCGGAGGGTTCAATGAGGATCCTGTCGGGTGCAAACTGTGTGATAACATCCTTCAGAGCAGTACCGAAGTCGCCTACAAGGCTGCAGCAGATACAACCGGAATTCATCTCGGTGATATTGATGCCGGACTCCTTAAGGAAACCGCCGTCGATACCGATCTGACCGAACTCGTTCTCGATGAGAACCAGCTTCTGGCCGTTGTATCCGTCAGATATAAGCTTCTTGATCAGTGTTGTTTTGCCTGCTCCCAGAAATCCTGAGAAGATGTCTACTTTTGTCATTTAAAATGCCTCTTTTCTATTTGTCAGTTGAAATAAATAACTTCGTTATCCGGCTTGCTCGTTACCGCGTAATCTTCAACGGTAAGGCAGGGAACGTTGATCTTGCCGCCCTGTCCGTCATCGTCTTCGAAATATCTGACCTGGCCTGTGACCTTGAGCCACTGTCCGGCAGGGAAGTTGGATTTGAATTCATAGAAGCACAGGACGCCCATCATCTGGATGTCGGCAGCACAGCATGTATATGCCTGTCTCTGAAGGACAAATGCCCTGCCGTTAAATTCCCTCAGGATAACGGCCTGGCCGATAAGGCTTACCCTCTTGCCGTTATAACGGTTCATGTTGTCCATGGCATCGGTATAGAAAAGGCCGAAGTCTTCTGCAGCGATGTGGCACGGACTCTGGTTGAGGTCAAAGGGAAGGTGGTCTTCGATCCTGATGATCTTGTTATCCTCGCCAAGGAAATTGATGCTCATGCCGGGATTGACGGCCTTGACTGAGCCTCTGAGCTTTGGGAGATTGTCTGTCTCTTCGTTTACTCTGTTGAATATGACCGTATCGCCGTATCTGAAATAGTCGGCGAAAAGTGTCTGCATGTTTCTGAAATAATTGCCGTATGTGGATGCGTCTATTACGACGATCGCTGCTGCCAGAGCCCAGCGCTCAGGCACGTCGACCTTCTCGAAAAATTCAGCAGGGGAGACCGAGCCGTTCCATTCGATGAAAACGACACCGGGCTTATACTTGGCTTCGATATCGAAAGTCATGTCTTTGTCGACATCGTCGGTATCGCAGTTGATAATTACGGGGTCAGCGCCCTCGTAGTTCTCTTGGATATATTCCTCTTCACCTTCCTCGGTGTTGATTACTACAACCTTGCGGTTTTTGAAGTTCTCTCCGCCGATCCAGGAACAGATAACGGAAGTCTTACCGCTGTCCAGAAATCCGGTGAAAAAATATACAAGACAATCATCCATAAACAGTGCACCTCTTCAATAGATAATATTTTGTCCCTGAATTGTTATTATTTCAAGCAAGAAAAAGTATAAAATCAATTATCGGTAAATTTGAAATTTTGGAGTTTTAATGAAATCGGTCAAAATCGGTGACATAAACATAAAAAACCCGATATGCCTCTCCCCGATGGCAGGTTTTTCGAGCCTGCCGTTCAGAATAATCTGCGATGAGATGGGCGCGGGATATTGCCCGACTGAGCTCGTCAGCGCCAGATCGATCAGGTATAACGGCATAGACAAGAGCCTCCGTTATATGAGGATCGCGCCTTCCGAGGAGAAGATCACGGCGATCCAGCTTTTCGGAAGCGAGCCGGAAGATTTCGAAGCCGCCATAAGGACCATCATGGCAACTCCCGTGTTGCAGGAAGTCTCCATTATCGACATCAACATGGGCTGCCCCGTGCCTAAGGTCGTTAAAACAGGCTCAGGCAGCGCCCTCATGGAGGATCCTAACAGGGCCGCCTCGATCGTGAAGGCCTGCAAAAAAGTTTTATCGGAGCTTTGCCTCAATGTTCCCGTGACTGTTAAAACCAGAATCGGATACAATGCCGGGGACAAGGGGAAACCGGAATTTGCGATCGCCCTGGCTGATGCCGGATGTGATATGATCTGTGTCCACGGCAGGACCAGGATCCAGATGTATCACGGCGAGAGTTCGAATGAGGCTATCGCCGTAATGCGCGAAGCCGTAAGAGGATACAGCATCCCGTTCTTTGCGAACGGCGATATTACGGACGTCAAGTCCGCCAAAAAGATCATCGAAGATACCGGATGCGACGGTATCATGATCGGCAGGGCGGCAAGAGGCAACCCCTGGATCTTTGAGCAGGTAATAGCGGGCCTTAACGGAAAAGAGGCGCCGTCAATGCCTGACACTGAAGACCGCAAGCTGATGCTGCTCCGTGAGCTCGAAGGAAGACTTAAGTATCTTCCCGAAGATGTGGCGGTCAGGGAATTTAGAAGCGTTATGCCTTTTTACATCAAGGGGCTTCCGGGATCTGCCCAGATCAAGGTAAAGCTCTGCAGCTGCAACAAGGCAGACGAAGTAAAGGAGATATTGGGAATTGACTAATATTGTGATTACGGTAATAGCAGTTTTGGCCGGAGCACTGATGTGTTTTGAAGGCTATAAGCTCTTCCGTTTAAGCCTTGGAATTGCGGGCGGGGTCGCAGGATTCATCCTGGGAAAGATCCTCATAAGCATGACGAGCAATATGGGCATGTCCTGGAATTACATCGGCAAGTCGGTCCTTCTGCTCCTGTTTACGATAGGCCTCGGCCTCCTCGCGTTTACGCTCTATATGAAGGCCTTGATCGCAATAACTACAATAGTCTGCGCATTCTGGTTCTACGATGATTTCAGTTTTCTCTTCTCGAAGATAGAGAGCAATGGGTTGAGATTTCTCGTTACCTACGGTGTTGGACTCGTAGTCGGCCTCATAATCGGAATAATCGTCTATTATGCGCAGAAATGGACAATAAGTCTTTTCACCGCATATGTCGGTGCCAAGATCATTTCGGGCGTACTCGCGCCGGTAATCTGGGCAGGCGTTTCTTCGGGTGAATACAGCGGCATTATCGAGCAGAGAGTGATCGGCGGAGAGATAACCATGAGCTTCGCGTTGATAAGAGTGCTGGTGCTTGTGGCATTTTGTGCAGCCGGTTTTGCAATACAGCTGAAAACATCAAGAAAATAGTATAAAAAATGATTTGACCAAAGACACTCTGCTTGTTAAAATTTGGCTGGATACATATTTACGAATCTGCATCCGAATAATTAATTACGACAATTTTCTTAATCTATCCCTTATTCCATGTCGAGGGCTTTCCGATTTAACGGGAAGCCCTCGGCGTGTTATAGGGGAATTTTTGCCGTTTCATATCACAAAAAACATCATTTCCGGGATTCCGACTTTTATATCGAGTTTTTCGTGTGTTCTAGTCGGACAAACAGTCGGAATCCCAAAAATCCGACCAAATGTCCGCCTAAACCGGCCTAAACAGCTGGCGAAAAAGTCGGACAGCAAATTGGACAACATTTCAGGGTGATTTTGCTGTGCGAAATGCTGACTTTTCGAAAAATCCAACATTTCGGCCAACTATTTGGCCGAAAATTCAAAGCTGAAAATTAACTTCTGCTTTTGTGCGGAGAATCAGTTAACTACGTTGATCGGCTTCCCGTCCAGGAATGCCTTCAGGTTCCCGGCGGCCATGTCGATCAGGCGGATCCTAGTCTCGACCGGAGTCCAGGCGGTGTGGGGTGTGATCACGCAGTTGGGGGCGCCGAGAAGAGGGTTATCGGGGAGCATCGGTTCGACGCAGACAACATCGCAGCCAAAGCCTCCCAGAAGTCCGCTGTCTAAGGCTTCACGGACGTCTGCCTCATTAATGACTGGGCCCCTCGCGACATTGAGAAGGATGGCGCCGCGCTTGAAGAGCTTTAACGAATCCTTGTTGATCATCTCTCTTGTCTCTTCGGTCAGGGGGCAGTGGAGGGATACGACATCGGCATTTCTGATGCCTTCTTCAAGACCTACGCATCTGACGGTGCAGGAGCCGATCTCGGCCAGAGTGCCGATAAGTGACTTTTTATGAGGAGTGGCCGTAACATACATGCCGAAGGCGGATGCCATCTGAGCTACACGCTGGCCGATCTTGCCCAGGCCGATTATGTGCATGGTCTTGCCGCTAAGCTCGGTCAATGGAGCCTTGAAATAGCAGAACTGAGGGCATCTGCACCAGTCGCCGTTCATGACGGAAGTTGTGTGAAGGCCCACGAGGTTCGTAAGTTCCAACAGTAACGCCATGGTCATCTGTGCGGTCGCGAAAGTCGCATATTCAGGAACGTTGGTAACGACGACGCCGTGTTCTCTGGCGGCTTCGAGATCCACAACGTTATAACCCGTTGCGAGAACACCGATGTATTTGAGGTCGGGGAGCTTGTCGAAAGCTGCCCTGTCAAAGACCGTTTTGTTGGTGATGGCGCATTCTGCACCCTGCATTCTCTCGATCAGCTGGTCCTTGGATGTGATGTCGTAAGCTGTGACTTCTCCGAACTTTTCAAGTGCGCCCCATGTAATATCGCCCGGGTTGGCTGCCGAGCCGTCAAGAATGACTATCTTCATACCGTTTTCCTCCACACTAATTTGCACTAATTGTAGCAGTAAAATCCCCGCTAAGAGTGGTAATGTTATATCAGAAACGCGAAAAGGATGACTTAACCTTATGTATGTAATATGTTACGGCAAATCACCGAAGGCGCTGGAAACGGGAAAGAAGCTCATTGACGATATCGGCGGCAGATATGTCACCGGCACCGAGCTCATGACCGGAAGCTTTGTTGTTGCGCAGGGAGAGACTTCATGCGCGATCGTCATGGTGCTCCCTCTGGAGGCTGCCATAAAGTCGATGGAGGAGACAAGTACAGCCAAGACACGTGATCTGCCGGTGATCGCTGTGTCGCCTGAGGGCAGATATGCGGCGGTGATAAGACGCGGAAACAAGCCGTATGACAGGGGTTGTGACGATGTCTATGCTGCTGTCGTCAAGTCTTTGGGATCGTTCTGCTTTTCGAGCTTTGAAGGCAAGGCAGGCATCACGGGCGACCTGACAAATCTCGTTACACGTTACGGCATGGCGGTCAATGACGAGGAAGTTTTCGAGAAGATAAATGCGAAGATCAGGGCAGGCGAGAAGGTCAATGTTTATACGGATCTTCCGATCGTTTTCGCTGACCCCGTCATAGATCCGATGGCATATTCGCTGCACACTTATCCCTACGATATGAGGGAGGATTTCATCAAGCAGTACAAGGCTTCAAGAGACGGGAAGGTAGAGCCCGGAGTCTTTATCACATGCACTTATCTGGGCGGTGAAGAGGACACTGACAACCTCATTCTGGTTCCGAAGATATTAAGCCTCGGTATAGAGATCAAGTATAAGACGGATCCCGGTTACTGCCGTCCGGCAATCAGGAAATCCCTTATAAACCACCTTCTTAATCCCAAGGCGGTCGCAAAGGTCTCCTGCGCTTATTCTGCCAGGGAGAGCGAGATCGTTAAGGGCATTGCGGAAGAGCTCGGTTCGGAGGTCGTATCCTTTGATTCCGAGAACATCACCAAGACCAAGGTTCCTATGGAGATGACTTTCTCGCCGGAAAAGAAGAACGATTCCGCAACGGCACTTGCGCTCCTGGCAAGCCAGACAGGCACGATCCTCATCAGAAGATCGTCGTCGGTACAGGGCCTTGTCGTCTCTGTGGCAGTAAGCAGGAACAGCATCATTTTGCCTGAATAAGGGCAAAGTGGGTTATAATGAAAGGTGACGGTTTCAAAGCCGTTTGAAAAAGCAAATAACCGGTTAACCATAAAGAAAACGAATAAGGTTTGGAGGTAAGAAAAAGATGAAGAGAATTGAAGGTAACAAGCTTGTGGCTTTGATCATCTCAGCAGGCATGATTACGACATTTCTTGCCGCTTGCACGATCAACACAGATAAATTGGGACAGGGGATAAGCGAACTCGGAAATGCGTTTTACGATGAGACTGAGCCGGAGGATACTACTACTGAGGTAACTACGGAGCTTACTACGACAACTGCAGAGACTGAGGAGACAACTGCATCTACACCTGTACCTACCGGAACAGCTACACCTTCTCCCACGCCGCTCCCGCAGCGTGTAGATTACTCGAGCTATACGGATATCGATCTTAGTGATACTTTCACGGTATCTTCAGAGGCTTTCTCCGAGAGCTCATACGCAGACGGTACGGATATCCTTCTGGCTAAGTTCGAAGGAAGCAGATTTGTCGTAACCAAGGCAGCTAACGAGACTGTTATGAATGCGATCAATCTCATCGTCAACGGCTTCTATCAGGAAGCTGCCGGTGCTTACACAAGAGCTTATGCAAAGGCTAAGGCAGAGTACGATCTTAAGGGTGCTATTGAGAATCCTTATAACATCCTCTGCGATTTCCAGTACACGATCAACGGCAGGGCATTGTCTGTGCTCATGGTTTACGAGGTTTCAGGCGCTGAGAAGTCCACTGTCATCGACTTTGCAAGCTTCGACATGATCTCCGGCCAGTACATCACATTCAATTCGCTCTGCAAGGATCCCGCAGGTCTCGAGAATGCTTTGAGAGCAGGTCTTGCAAATTCACTTAAGATTCAGCCCAAGCCCTCTGCCGGGACAACGGAAACAGACGGCGAGATCGTAACTGTAACAACAGAAACAACAGTTGCTGCAAAGACTCCTGAGGCAAAGGATTTTGAAGCAATCTATCTTGCACCCGGACCCGCTACGACAGAACCTGCAAACAACAATTTTGCTACGCTCTACGGTGTTATCGACGGCAAGGTCTACAGCGCAGTCATCGATATGAATGCTTATAAGGACTTCCTTAACCGTTACGGCCAGTCGATCTTCTTCGCTTGATCGTCTCCGGTATTTTAATCGGATTGCATAAAAATCACATATAAACATTGAACACTTGCATAGAACCGGATTGAAGTTCTATGCAATGTGTTATAAAATGCCACATGAAAATTATCAAAAAAATATTAGAGAGGATAATAGGATGAAGAAAAACAAGCTGCTTGCTTTGTTGCTGTCTTCGGTCATGGTATTGGGCATAGCTTCCTGTGACATGCCGCTGGTAGATCCCAGTGCGAGCTCGGATCCTTCAACAGAGGCATCTACCGATCCCAAACCCACAGCATCAGAGTCAACGGAGGTCCCTCCGGATCTCGAAGGCTACAAGGAACTCACCGTAGCCGAAGTAACAGACCAGGATGACGGCAAGATCACGATCTATGCTCACAATTCAGAGTTCATAGGACTTGCCGAGAAGTACACAGGCATTACTGCCGACCAATACGATCTGGTCGAAGTATCGAACAACAACAAGGCTTATCAGGAAAAGCTCGATGCTGTTCTATCAGACGGAAACAACGCACCTGACATTTTTACATGCGATGCCGCTTATGCCAGAAAATATCTGGCATCGGACAACACGATCGCAGTAAACGATCTCGGAATCGACTATGCCGAGTGCAAGAACATGTTCGGCTACACATTGAAGTTTGCCAGCGACGGAAACAACGTTATCAAGGGCCTTGCCTGGAAGGCAACACCCTGCGCCGTTTTCTATGAGAGATCTGTTGCGGAGCAGTATCTGGGAACATCTGACCCCAATGAGCTTGCCACATCTTTCGCGACATGGGACGCAGTGCTCGAGTCTGCCAGAAAAGTAAATACTGCTTCTAACGGCAAGGTCAAGCTCATCGGAGGTTTCACCGAAGTCTTTGATGCTTATGTCGACACCAGGGGAGCCAAGTGGATCATGGACGGGTCCCTGAATTACGATCCCCAGCTCGAGAGCTTCTTCGACTATGCCAAGACTCTTTACCAGGAGAACCTTACATTTAAGGCTGAGCAGTGGTCCAAGCAGTGGACGGCAAAGATGTCCGACAGGACCGTAGTCTCTTACTGGGGCTCTCTGCAGTTTGCCAAGTACCAGCTCGCGTTAAATCCCGGCGAAGGCACGACCGTTAATCCCACATCAGGTGACTGGGGCGTTACAACAGCTCCTGTCAACTACTTCAACGGCGGTACATGGGTAATGGCATCCAAGTACTGCGACAAGAAGGCAACTTCTGCAGACATCATGAGAGCGGTATGCATCAATGAGGACAACCTCAAGGATATGCTTAACAACGGTGAGTTCGTAAACAACATCAAGCTCATCACACAGGCTGCATCCGATGACAAGTTCGCGCTCGAGTGGCTCGGCGGACAGAACCCTTACCCCGTACTCTTAAGCAGCGCCATGAACGCTGATGCGTCCTATAAGGAGCCCGGCGATGACGACTACAAGCAGGTCTTCAAGGCCGTCGCAGGAACCTATGCGGCAGGCTCGCTCAAGGACATGAAGGAAGTCAAGGCTGCTATGGATAAGCAGCTCAAGGAAAAGGGCCTGATCAAGTAATTCACGCATATCAGAATGACAGATTTTACAGGCTGCTCCGGAGTTTTCCGGGGCAGCTTTTTTGTTGTGCGCCGAGTTGATGAACAAAGAACCACAAAAATGTGATATAAGACATAGAATGTTTATATTCGCTTTGTTTAAAACGTATTTTGGATAGTGTAAAATAGTTAAGTCTTATTAATAAATACGCGGAGGCAAATCAATATGAAATTCGGGCATTTCGATGACTTAAGAAAAGAATACGTCATTAACACTCCAAGAACACCTTATCCCTGGATCAATTATCTCGGCAATCAGGGATTTTTCTCACTGATCTCCAACAC